>NZ_JBMSEF010000022.1:0-79617 GCF_049446235.1 Enterovirga sp. CN4-39
GTGACCTGGCACTTCGAAAAAGACGCGCCGCTCTTTGTCGAAACCCTGGGCTCCACTATTGCGGCACTCCACGCCATCCCGAGGGCAGCAGCCATCGAGGCCGGCATGGCGCCTCATACGGTCTCCGACGCCGAGACCGCCGCGCTGCGCGACTATTACCGCGTGGAGGACGAGAAGGGCCGCCGCTTCTGGCTCTTCCGCAACGCCCCCGCGCCCGAAGGCACGCGCTGGTGGCTGCACGGGCGCTTCGCGTAAGGCGAGCATCCTCCTATGTTAGAGTTGCGTTGGACATTGCAGGAGGGGACGAGGTGGCATCCCTCACCATCGATAATCTCGAAGACGGGGTCCTCTCGCGCCTGCGCTCGCGCGCCGATGCGCATGGCACCTCCGTCGAAGACGAGGCCGCAGCTATTCTTCGCAACAGCTTGGCTGAGCCTTCTCGCCCAACGGGCGCCGATCTGGCCGACGCCATCCACGAGCTGTTCGCGCCTTTCGGCGGAGTCGAGCTCGAGATCCCCCCTCGAGTCCCACTGCGTGATCCGCCCAGGTTCGACGAAAGATACGATCCTTGATCGTTCTCGATACGAATGTCCTCTCGGAATTGATGCGCGAGACGCCGGCACCGGTCGTGCGGAGTTGGATGCACCGCTTCGATCTTCACGATCTTTGGACGACGGCGATCAGCGAAGCAGAGGTGATGGTCGGCATCGAACTCCTGCCCGCCGGACGCCGCAGGCAAGGTCTGGACGATGCAGCCCGGCAATTGTTCGACAGACTGTTCGCCGGTCGCGTGCTGCCCTTCACCGGCGAGGCTGCCCGTCGCTATGCCGAAATCGTTGGATTGCGGACCCGTCGCGGCGCTGGGGTCGCAACCCTCGACCTGATGATCGCAGCAATCGCGAAGGCGAACGGCGCCGCGGTTGCAACGCGCAACATCTCCCATTTCGAGAATTGTGGGGTCGTGCTCCACGATCCCTGGCGAGACGGCTAGGCAAGCGCGCACACGCCCTCCCCCTTGAAGAGGGCTGGGCGCCCCCCCGCGAGGCTCGGCGGCCATGATCCCCGAGCTCCAGGTCACCAGCCATTTCTCCTTCCTGCGCGGGGCGTCCTCGCCGGAGGAGCTGTTTGCGGCGGCGGCGCTGCTCGGCATTCCGGCGCTCGGGATGGTCGATCGCGGCTCGCTCGCCGGGATCGTGCGCTGCTGGGAGGCCGCGAAGACGACCGGCGTGCGCATGATCGTCGGCACGCGGCTGGACCTCATGGAGGGCGCCGCGCTCCTCGTCTACCCGACGGACCGCGCCGCCTATTCGCGCCTGACGCGGCTCCTGTCCCTCGGCAAGGCGCGCGCCGGCAAGGGCGGCTGCACGCTCGGCTGGGACGATGTCGCGGCCTGGAGCGAGGGCCTGCACGCGATCCTGCTGACGGATCTCCCGGACGAGGCGCTCGCGGCCGATCTCGCGCGGCTGCGCCAGGTCTTCGGCCGGCGTGCCTCCTGCGCGCTGGCCCGCCGCTTCCGTCCGGACGACGGGCTCCATCTCGACGCCATCGCCGCCATGGCGGGTGCGGCCCGCGTGAAGACGGTCGCGACCGGCGACGTGCTCTACCATTGCGAGGAGCGGCGCATCCTGCAGGACGTCGTCACCTGCATCCGCCTCGGCCTGAAGATCGAGGAGGCCGGCTTCGCGCTCGAGCACCATGCCGACCGGCACCTCAGGAGCCCGGCCGAGACCGAGCGGCTCTTCGCCCGCTACCCGGAGGCGATCGCGCGCGCCGCCGAGATCGCCGATGCCTGCCGCTTCGACGTCGGGGAGCTCCGCTACCAATACCCGTCCGAGGTCGTGGAAACAGGCCTCTCCGCGCAGGAGACCCTGGAGCGCCTCACCTGGGAGGCCGCCCGCACCCGCCATGGCGGCGATGTGCCGGAACGGCTCGACGCCCAGATCCGGCACGAGCTCAGGCTCATCCGCGAGCTCGACTACGCGCCCTATTTCCTCACCGTCCACGCGATCGTGCGGGCCGCCCGCGCCATGGAGCCACCGATCCTCTGCCAGGGCCGCGGCTCGGCCGCGAATTCGGTCGTCTGCTACATGCTGGGCATCACGTCGATCGACCCGATCGAGCAGGAGCTGCTGTTCGAGCGCTTCGTGAGCCAGGAGCGGCGCGAGCCGCCCGACATCGACGTCGATTTCGAGCACGAGCGGCGCGAGGAGGTGATCCAGTGGGTCTACGAGACCTATGGCCGCCACCGGGCCGCGCTCTGCGCGACCGTGATCCGCTACGGCGCGCGCGGGGCCGTGCGCGAGGTCGGCAAGGTGCTGGGGCTGCCGGAGGACGTGACGGCCGCGCTTGCCGGCCTCGTCTGGGGCTGGAGCCGCGACGGCGTCGGCGAGAAGGAGGCGGCCGCGCTCGGCCTCAACCTCCACGACCGCCGCCTCCGCCTGACGCTGGAGCTCGCCAGGGAACTCATCAACACGCCGCGCCACCTGTCGCAGCATCCGGGCGGCTTCGTGCTCACCGAGGAGCGGCTCGACGACCTCGTCCCGATCGAGCCCGCCGCCATGGAGAACCGGCAGGTCATCGAGTGGGACAAGGACGACATCGACGCGCTCAAGTTCATGAAGGTCGACGTGCTCGGCCTCGGCATGCTCGGCTGCATGCGGCGCGCCTTCGACATCTTGGAGGAGGTCACGGGCGAGACGCACGACCTCTCCACCGTGCCGGGCGACGATCCCGCGACCTACGCCATGATCCAGAAGGCCGACACGCTCGGCACCTTCCAGATCGAGAGCCGGGCACAGATGGCCATGCTGCCGCGCATGAAGCCGCGGAAGCTCTACGACCTCGTCATCCAGGTCGCGATCGTGCGGCCCGGCCCCATCCAGGGCGACATGGTCCACCCCTACCTGCGCCGGCGGGAGGGCCGCGAGCCGGTCGAGTACCCCACGCCCGAGCTGAAGCGGGTGCTGCACAAGACGCTCGGCGTCCCCCTCTTCCAGGAACAGGCGATGCGGGTCGCGATCGAATGCGCGGGCTTCACGGCCGGCGAGGCCGACCAGCTCCGCCGCGCCATGGCGACCTTCAAGCTGACGGGAAAAGTCTCGCTGTTCCGCGACAAGCTCATCAATGGGATGGTCGGCAACGGCTACACGCCCGAATTCGCGGAAAAGACCTTCAAGCAGCTCGAGGGTTTCGGTTCATACGGTTTCCCGGAGAGCCACGCCGCCTCCTTCGCGCTCATCGCCTATGCGTCGGCCTGGGTGAAATGCCACCACCCGGACGTCTTCCTTGCCGCGATCCTCAACTCGCAGCCGATGGGCTTCTACGCGCCCGCCCAGCTCGTCCGGGACGCGCGCGCGCATGGCGTCGAGGTGCTGCCGCCGGACGTGAACCATTCGGGATGGGACACGCGGTTGGAACCCTCCTCTCCCCGTGCAACGGGGAGAGGTCGAGTTGCCCGGGAGGGCAACCGGGTGAGGGGCGGCGACCTGCCCGAGATTTGCCCCTCATCCGGTCGCTCTGACGAGCGACTCGACTTCTCCCCGTTGCACGGGGAGAAGAGACCCCTCCGCCCCGTGCGCCTCGGCCTGCGCCTCGCCCGCGGCCTTTCCAACGAGCATGGCGCCCGCATCGTCGCCGCGCGGGCAGACCAGCCCTATTCCTCGATCGAGGAGCTGTGGCGTCGGGCCGGCGTGCCGGTCGCCGCGCTCACCCGTCTTGCCGAGGCGGATGCCTATGGGTCGCTGGAGCTCAACCGGCGCGATGCGCTCTGGGCCATCAAGGGCCTGTCGGACGAGCCCCTGCCCCTCTTCGCTGCGGCCGACGCGCGCGAAAGCCGCCTCGCCCCGGAGATCGTGGAGAGCCCCGTCGTCCTGAGCCCCATGAGCGAGGCCCGCAACGTCGTCGAGGATTACCGCGCGAGCGGGCTGTCGCTCCGCCGCCATCCGGTCGGGTTCATGCGCGATGACCTCGCCCGAAGCGGCGCCGTGCCCTGCGCGGCGCTGAGGAGGATGCGCAACGGCCGGCGCGTCACGGTGGCGGGGCTCGTGCTGGTGCGGCAGAAGCCCGGCTCGGCCAAGGGCGTCATGTTCATCACGATCGAGGACGAGACGGAGGTCGCGAACCTCGTGATCTGGCCCTCCCTCTTCGAGCGCCAGCGCCGCCTCATCCTCTCGTCCGGCATGATGGCGGTGCGCGGCAAGGTGCAGCGCGAGGGCGACGTCATCCACGTGGTCGCCGACCACCTGATCGATCTCTCGGACATGCTGCGCCGGGTCGGCGACCGTCCGGACGACGAGGCTTTCCCGCTCCGCACCGGGCGCGGGGACGAGGCGAAGCATGGCGGCTCGCCGGACCAGCGGGACGACAAGGCACTGCGCCGCCATCCTCCCGCCGAGCCCGCCTCCGAGCCGGAGGCGGCCTTCGGCCGAAAGGCACGCGACATCTACATCCCGGACCTGCGCCTCGGTTCAGGCATCAAGATCCCGACGCGCGACTTCCGGTGAGCTCAGCCCAGGGCTGCGAGAGGCTTGTGCCCGCCGAAGCCGTAGAGCCGGTGCGGATTGTCGACGAAGAGCTTCTGCCGCCGCTCCTCGTCCGGAACCCAGTCCGCGACGAGGTCGAGCAGCTCGCCCACATTCGGCATCGGCCCCCAATTGGCGACATGCGGCCAATCGGAGCCCCAGACGCAGCGGTCGGGCGCCGCGTCGGAGAGGGCGCGCGCGAACGGGATCGTGTCCGCATAGGGCGGCCCCTCGACGGAGTTGCGGAAGGCGCCCTGCAGCTTCACCCACCCGCCGTCGCGCACCAGGGACACCAGGGTCCGGAAGCCAGGATCGTCGAGGCCGGCCGAGGTCGGGAAATGGCCCATATGGTCCACCACGAAGGGGACGGGCAGCTTCGCGACCTCCGAGGCGATCGGCGGCAGGTCGCGCGCGTCCACCAGGAACTGCAGGTGCCAGCCCATCTCGCGCGCCAGGGCGCCGTAGGATGCGAGCTGGTCGAACCCCACCCCGCCGCCATAGAGCACGTTGAGGCGCAGCCCCACCACGCCGGCGCTCTGCAGCTCCGCGAGTTCACGATCGGAGAGGCCAAGCGGGATCACGGCGATCCCGCGCAGCCGCCCGGGATGGGCCCGCAGCGTCTCGAGCATGCGGCGGTTGTCCGTGCCGTGGACGCTGACCTGGATCAGCACCCCGTAATCGAACCCCGTCGCATCCAGCATGGCCAGGTAGGCCTCGGGGCTCGCCTCCGGCGGCGTGTAGCTCCGCGGCTCGACGAAGGGGTAGTCGGGCGGCAGCCCGATGACATGCGCATGGGTGTCGACCGCGCCCCGCGGCACCGCGTAGCGGGTAGGGCCGCGCGGATCGGGTTGGGGCGCCGGACAAGCCGGCGCCTCCATGCTCGACGGGAAGGCCTCACGCATCGGCGTGCAGCACCTTTCCGCGGGTCTCCGGCAGCGCATAGGCGGCCACGAAGAACAGGGTGTAGGCGCCCGCGGCGAAGATGCAGATCGCGTTCGCCAAGGTCGTCGTCTGCGACAGGTAGCCGACCAGGAACGGGAACAGCGCGCCGATCCCGCGGCCGAAATTGTAGCAGAAGCCCTGGCCCGAGCCGCGCAGCCGGGTCGGATAGAGCTCCGTCAGGAACGCGCCCATGCCGGAGAAATAGCCCGAGGCGAAGAAGCCGAGCGGGAAGCCCAGCACCCACAGCACCGCATTCGAGAGCGGCAGCTGGGTGTAGGCGACCACCACGGCGATCGCGCCGAGCGAGAAGACCAGGAACAGGTTACGGCGCCCGAACCGGTCGGCGTACCAGGCGCCGACGAGGTAGCCGACGAAGGAGCCGATGATGAGGGCGGCGAGGTATCCCGTCGACGACACGATCGAGAGCTGCCGCTCCGTGGTCAGGAACTGCGGCACCCAGAAGGTGACGGCGTAGTACCCGCCCTGGCAGCCGGTTGCGACGAGCGAGGCCAGGACGGTCGTCTTCAGGATGGGGCCCTGGAAGATCTCCCACACGGACGGCTTGTCGCCCGTGCTCGCCGCCTTCGCCATCGTCTTCACGGAGACTTCCGGCTCCTTCACGTAGGCGCGGAGGTAGAGGACGAGCAGCGCCGGCAGGGAGCCGATGACGAACATCCAGCGCCAGGCCTGCTCGGCCGGCAGATAGGAGAAGAGCGCTGCCTGGGCGAGCACGGCCATTCCCCAGCCGATCGCCCAGCCCGACTGGACCGAGCCGACCGCCCGCCCGCGATACTGCGCCCGGATCGTCTCGCCCATCAGGACCGCCCCGGCCGCCCATTCGCCGCCGAAGCCGAAGCCGAGGAGCGCGCGCAGGATCAGGAGCTGCTCGAAATTCTGCGCGAACGCGCAGAGGAGGGAGAAGAACGAGAACCACAGGATGGTCAGCTGGAGCGTGCGCACCCGGCCGATCCGGTCGGCGAGAAAGCCCGCCGCCCAGCCGCCGAGGGCGGAGGACAGGAGCGTCACGGTGCCGGCCAGGCCCGCGGTCCCGGGCTCGACGCTCCACATCTTGATGATCGTGCCGATCACCAAGGGGTAGATCATGAAGTCCATGCCATCGAGCGCCCAACCGGCCCCGCAGGCCCAGAAGGTGCGGCGCTCGGGGACGGTCATGTCGCGGTAGAAGCCGGTGAGGCTCGTGTCCTCGATCGCGACCGTGTCGGGAGCGCCCGAGCCAGGGGGCGCTTGTGTTGAAGCAGACATCAAATCCTCCCCCGTTGCCGCGACAGGGCGGCTGGAGATGCGCGGGAAGATGGTGGGCGGGAAATCCCGCGTCTGTCAGAAATCGCGCGAGCGCCGCCGAGTTCTGTCAGAAAACTGACCTCAGCTGCGCCGAATGCGGCGATATTGGGCAGGACTGGTGCCGATAATCGAGCGGAATGCCGCCCCGAGATGCGACTGGGAGGAAAAGCCGCAGGTCACGGCGATCTCGGCGATCGGCTCGTTCGTCCCCGCCAGAAGCTCCTGCGCCATCGCCACCCTCTCCCGGATCACGAACCGGTGCGGCGTGAGGCCGGTGCTGCGCTTGAAGGCCCGGATGAGATGGGAGGCGCTCAGGCCGCTGATGCGGGCCAGATCATCCGTCGTGATTTCCGCACCCGGCGAGGCCCGCACGAACTCAACGACCTGCTTCAGGGCCCGCGAGGAAAGCTGCGGCGACGAGGGCGGGGCCGTCCGGTGGCCCGTCGCAGCGTAGCGTTGCGTGACGTGGCAGGCGAGCGACAGCGCGAGGGTCTCCGCGAACAGCCTGCGCCCGGGAGGAGCTGTATCGCTCGCCTCCACGAGGCGCTGTGCGGCCTGGGCCAGGAAGGGATCCTCGGCGTCCCAGGCGTGGTCGGCCAGTTCGATCGGCTCAGGCCGGTCGAGGGCCGCGGCCGCCTCGCGACGAAGCCGGTCACCGAGATAGAGCAGGACGAGCTTGCCCGACACTGCGTCCGGAACCGCGTCGACCAGCACGTTCCGGCTCGGCTGCCCGATCCGAAACCGCCCCGCACGCACGCTCCCGTCCCGCCGGACCCGGCCGTCCTCGATCAGGACATGGCGGCGGACATTGTAGAGCGTGATCGCGACCGTCGGGACCGAAAGGGCGCCGAACTCGTAGACATGCGGGCCCGTGACCTCGCTGAGGGCCGCAGCGAAATTCCAGTCCGGCCAGAGATCGAGCAGGGCCGATTGCTTTCGGCCGGTCACATGTTCGGCGTGTTCGCCAGGATCCAGCATGGCCGGATGAGGTCCTCACTTCCGGGCCATATGCGGGCCCGCGTCTTCAAAACAGCCCTCGGCGGGGCTACATTGCAGCAAACGGGGCGTTCTTGCCCCCATCTGCAAGGATCACGCTTCATGGCCCTGCCGCGCATGAAGGTCATCACCCTGACGGATGCGGCCGCTAGCCGCGTGAGGGACATCATGTCCCGCTCCGAAAAGCCGATCGCCGGGCTTCGCGTGGGCGTGAAGAACGGCGGCTGCGCCGGCATGTCCTACACGATGGAATATGCCGACGAGGTCCGGCCGAGCGACGAGGTCGTGGAGGACAAGGGCGTCAGGGTCCTGATCGACCCGAAGGCCATCCTGTTCCTTCTCGGGACGGAGATGGACTTCCAGACGACGAAGATGTCGTCCACCTTCGTGTTCAACAACCCGAACCAGACCTCCGCCTGCGGCTGCGGCGAGTCGGTCGCGATCACGCCCGCCGCCCCTCCGGCACAGGGCGCAGCGGCGGCCTGAAGCCGCCGCTCAATCCTTTCGCAGGCGCGCGAGCCCGGCGAAGGGCGAACCGGCCGCCTCGTCCTCTTGCGACGAGGGCCCCTCCTCGAACGCGACTCCCGGCTTGCGCGGATAGGGATCGAGCCCGAGCGCCAGGAACTCGGCCGTGATCGCGCCGAGATCGATGCGATCGCCGACGAGTTCGTCCGGCGCGTCGAGATCGGCCTCGATCTCCTCACCCGGGTCGAATTCCTTCTCCCCCGCGACAGGCGCCCGGAAGGTCACGGCGACATCCTCCTCCAGGCCGGACTCGAACTCCTCCAGCGTCACCACGCAGGTCTGGACGATCGCGGCCTTCACGCGGCCGGTCACATGGACCCGCGCGGGGCTCCCCTTGATGTGGAGATGGGCCGAAAGCGTCCGGATCGCCGGCAGGTGCAGATCCTTCGCCAGGGCCGCGAGTTCCTCGGCGTTGGCCTCCACGGTCACATCGGTCCCACGCGGCGGCAGATGGGCGACCGAGAAGGGACGGGAAAGCGGCCCGACGCTGTCGGCGATCACGTGTTCGTCTCCACTGTCAAAATCCGGCGCGATTCGGCGACGCTCGCGAAGGCGGGACCTTTGAGGATGCCTTCCAGGTCCGCATCGGCGAGCTTGTCCTCGCTGGCGATGACGACCGCCGCGAACGGCCGCAGCGATGCCGGATCGGCGGCGAGTCGCTGCGCCACTTCCGCCGCCAGGCCGTCGACATCCCCCCTCGCGATCAGCGCATCGTATTTCGATGTACGGTCGAAGAAGGCACCGGCGAGCTTCTTCATGCGTTTCGGCACGCCGAAATCGCCGATGCCCATTTCCCGCAGGGCGATTTCCAGATGCGCGAAGACGGAATCGACGAGTTCCTGCGCGACGTCCTCGGCCGGCAACGGCAATTGCCGCAGCCGCCGCAGCACGACCAGCACATGGAGGGTCAGCGCTTCGAAGCGGCCCTCCATGGTGTCCGGCACGCCTGCCCCTTCGTAGAGCTCCGGCCGGCGCGACGCTTCCACAACCCGCGTGTGGAGCGCCTCGACCAGTTCGCGCCCCGATCTCTTTTTACCGAACCCAAACATGCGCTCCACCGAGCCTGAACCGCGGCGCCTTGTCAAAGCCATAACCGGCCGGTAGCTGACGCCTCGGCGCAGAATTGCGGCGACGGCCGCGACAAGGGGGTTTCATGCGGCTTGCCCGGACAGGCTTCTTCGGACGGATTGCAGGAGCGGCAATCCTGGGCCTGGCCCTCTCGGGCTGCATGGTCGGCGAGGACCTTCACCACGGCTATGTGGTGGACGAGCGCGCCCTTGCCCAGGTCAAGCCCGGGATGGCGGCCGAGCAGGTGCTGCAGATCCTCGGCACGCCCTCGACCGTTTCCACCGTGGGCAACAAGAGCTGGTACTATATCAGCCAGGTCCAGAGCCGGACGCTGCACTTCCTCGGCGAGAAGGTGACGGACCAGCGCGTGACGGCCGTGTACTTCAACAACGGCCTCCGTGTTGAGCGCGTCGCCCTCTACGGTCTCCAGGACGGCAAGGTGTTCGACTTCATCTCCCGCAAGACGGAAGCGGGCGGCCAGGAAGCGAACTTCGTCAGCCAGCTCTTCCGCGGCCTCGGGACCTTCATCCCGAACAGCTGAGGCGCACGTCCCTGCGCCGCGAGGCGCATGGCTGCTGCTTCAGGTTTTCGCAGGAGGGCGGTGGAACGCCACGGCGCGGCTTAAGTTCGTGGTGTGAACCCAAGGCTTGGCCGTGGAGAACTGTTCAATTGATGCCGGCTGCCGAATGGAAGATCCCGAAGGGCGCTCAGCCCCGGCCTGACGACTACGCATATGACATGGACCGCGTGCTTGATGCGGTCCTGGCCCTGACCTCGACCGTCCCGTCCGACGCCTTCACGGCCGATACCCTCGGAACGGAGCGGGCCGGGAACGGGGTCCTGATCGGGGAAAACGGCCTCGTCCTGACGATCGGCTACCTGATCGCCGAGGCCAGCACGATCTGGCTCACCCTCAACGACGGCCGCGTCGTGCCGGGCGACGTGCTCGGGGTCGACCACGAGAGCGGCCTCGGCCTCGTCCAGGCCTTGGGCCGGCTCGACGTGCCGCCGGTTCCGATCGGCGATTCCGGCAAGGTCAAGGTGGGAGACAGCGTCGTGGTCGCGGGCGCGGGCGGGCGGCAGCGCTCGGTCGCCGCGCGGGTGATCGCGAAGCAGGAATTCGCCGGCTACTGGGAATATCTCCTCGACGAGGCGATTTTCACCAGCCCTCCCCACCCGCATTGGGGCGGAACGGCCCTGATCGGGGCCAGCGGGGAGCTTCTCGGCATCGGCTCGCTGCAACTCCAACAGGAGCGGGGCGGCACCGAGGAAAACCTCAACATGATCGTGCCGATCGATCTGCTGAAGCCTGTCCTGCCGTCCCTGCTCGCGACGGGTTCACCCGGCCCAACGGCCCGCCCGTGGCTGGGGTTCTACGCGACCGAGGTCGATGGCCGCGTCGTGACGGCTGGGATCGCCGATGGCGGCCCGTCGGACGGCGCCGGGCTGCAGGTCGGGGATGTGATCCTGGCGATCGCGGGCGAGGAGATCGAAACCCTCGCCGATCTCTACCGCCGGATCTGGGCGCTCGGCGAAGCCGGCGTCGTGGTGCCGCTCCGCATCCACCGCACCGGGCGGAGCTACGAGATCAACATCCCGTCCGTCGACCGGACACGGTTGCTGAAGCGCAAGGTCCTGCACTGACGCGCAGGACCCCGCCGTAGGTTTTCCGGCTGCGCTATTCCACGCGCTCGAGCGCCATCGCGACGCCCTGCCCCACGCCGACGCACATCGTGGCGAGGCCGAGCTTGCCGCCGCGGCGGTTCAGCTCCTGCACGACATCCGTCGCGATCCGCGCGCCCGACATGCCGAGCGGATGGCCGAGGGCGATCCCGCCGCCATTCGGGTTCACGTGCTCGGCGTCGTCCGGCACCCCGAGCTGACGCAGCGAGGCGAGCACCTGCGAGGCGAAGGCTTCGTTCAGCTCGATGAGGTCGAAGTCGGAGATCTTGAGCCCGAGCCGCTCCATCAGCTTCTGGGTAGCCGGGACGGGCCCGATACCCATGATGCGCGGCGGAACGCCGGCGGAGGCGAGCCCGAGGATGCGGGCGCGCGGGGTCAGCCCATGCCGCCGCACCGCCGCTTCCGAGGCCAGGATGACGGCAGCCGCGCCATCGTTCACGCCCGACGCGTTCCCGGCGGTGACGCTGCCGCCCGCGCGGATCGGCTTGAGCTTGGCGAGCGCCTCGGCCGTCGTGTCCGGGCGAAGGTGCTCGTCCTTCTCCACCCGGGTCACCTCGCCCTTGCGGCCGGCGATCTCGACCGCCACGATCTGGGCGGCGAAGATCCCCTCCGCCTGGGCCCGGCCTGCGCGCTGCTGCGAACGCAGCGCGAAGGCATCCTGGTCCGCGCGGCTGACCTGGAACTCCTCGGCCACGTTCTCGGCCGTGTCGGGCATCGAATCGACCCCGTATTGCTGCTTCATCAGCGGATTGATGAAGCGCCACCCGATCGTGGTGTCGTAGGTCTCCGCCGAGCGCTGGAAGGCCTGCGTGGCCTTGCCCATGACGAAGGGCGCCCGCGTCATCGACTCGACGCCGCCCGCGATGCACAGGTCCGCTTCGCCGGCCTTGATGGCCCGTGCGGCCGCCCCGATGGCGTCCATGCCGGACGCGCAGAGGCGGTTGATCGTGGCGGCAGGCGTGCTTTCCGGCAGCCCGGCCAGCAGGGCCGCCATGCGGGCGACATTGCGGTTGTCCTCGCCGGCCTGGTTGGCGCAGCCGAACACGACCTCGTCGACCGCCTCCGCGATCCCGGGCTGGCGCTTCACCAGCTCCCGGATCGGGATCGCGGCGAGATCGTCCGTCCGGACGGATGCGAGGCCCCCGCCATAGCGCCCAACCGGGGTGCGGACGGCGTCGCAGACAAACACTTCAGCCATAATCAGATCCTCAGTCGCGGTCCCAGCCGCGCTCGCGCGCCAAGTCGCGCGTCGTCGTTCGTCGTTCCTCGCGGCGCGTCGAGGCCCAACCTAGCCGTTGGGCCCTCGCCGCGCATCACTCCGCCGCCACGGGCTGCGGCGGCCGGGGCTGCTTGTAGGAGGCGCCAGGCCAGAGCCTGGGTGCGGCCCGCTGGTATTGCGGCGGCCGCGCCACGTCGGCGCCGAGCACCTGGGCGGCCTTCCAGGGCCAGTGCGGCTCGTCCAGGATCGTCCGCCCGAGGGCCACCATGTCGGAGCGGCCGGAGGCGACCACGTCCTCGGCCTGCTCGGGCGTGACGATCAAGCCGACGCTCCAGACCGGGATGCCGACGCGCCGCTTCACCTCGGCCGCGAAGGGCACCTGGTAGCCGGGCCCGATCTCGATCTTGGCCTTGAGGGCGATGCCGCCGCTCGTCACGTCCACGTAGTGGCAGCCGCGCCGCTTCAGCTCCGACGCGAAAGCCACCGCCTCCTCGATATCGATCCCGCCCTCGATCCAGTCGGAGCCCGTGATCCGGACCCCGAGGGCCACCTCGGGCGTGCAGACGGCCTTGACGGCATCGAACACGCGCAGCGGAAACCGCATCCGGTTCTCCAGGCTGCCGCCATACTGGTCGGTCCGCTGGTTCGAGACGGCCGACAGGAACTGGTGGAGCAGGTAGCCATGCGCGGCGTGCAGTTCGATCACCTCGAAGCCGAGCCGGATGGCCCGCTCGGCCGTCTCCGCGAAGGCGGCGACGATCCGCTCGATGTCCTCCTCGCTCGCCTCGCGGGGCGTGTGCCAGTCATCCGCGAAGGGGAGCGCCGAGGCCGACACGGTTTCCCACGGATCGCCGTCCGGACCGAGGGCGCGCCCGCCCTCCCAGGGAGCCTGGGCGGATCCTTTCCGGCCCGCATGGGCGATCTGGACGCCGAACTTGGCCGAGCCGTGCTTCCGGCAGAAGCCGAGGACGCGATGCAGCGCGGCCTCGTTCTCGTCGTTGTAGAGCCCGAGATCGCCGTGGCTGATCCGGCCGATCTCCTCCACGGCGGTGGCCTCGAGCACGAGGAGCGCGGCTCCCGACATCGACAGCGTCCCGAGATGGACCAGATGCCAGTCGTTGGCGTCGCCATGGATGGCGCTGTACTGGCACATGGGCGAGATCACGATCCGGTTCGGGAACTCCTGGTTCCCGAGCCTGATCGGCGAGAAAAGCTGGCTCATTGCGTCTCCTGGCGAGCCGGCTCAGCGAGCCGGCTCCTTGGCGTTGTCCGGATCAGATGCAGCGTCCGCCATCGACCGCGAGGACCGTCCCGGTCACCATCTCCGCCTCGTCCGAGCAGAGGAAGAGGGCGGAGTTGGCGATGTCCTCCGGGGTCGAGAGCCGGCCCCAGGGAATGGTGGCCCGGAAGGCGGCGCGCTTCTCGGGCGTGTCCTCGCCCATGAAGCTCGCGAGCAGCGGCGTCTCCCCCGCGACGGGTGCGATCGCGTTCACGCGGATCCTGTCGGGCGCGAGTTCCACCGCCATCGACTTCGACATCAGGTTCACGGCGCCCTTCGAGGCATTGTACCACGTCAGCCCCGGCCGCGGCCGGACGCCGGCCGTGGACCCGATATTCAGGATCACCCCGCCCCCGCGCTGGCGGAAATGCGGCACGACCGAAAGCGCGAAGAGGTAGATCGACTTCACGTTGACCGCGAAGACCCGGTCGAACTCCGCCTCTCCGACGTCCAGCATCGGCTGGTTGCGGTGCGTGATCCCGGCATTGTTGACCAGGATGTCGAGCCCGCCGAGCGCGTCGATGGCCTTCCGGGTGACCTCGGCGACGTTCGCGCTGTCCGCAACGTCGCAGCGGAACGCGACCGCCCCGGATCCGAGCGTCTCGGCCGCCTTCTGGGCGGCATCGCCGTTGATGTCGAGCAGCGCCACGCGCGCTCCCTCGCGAAGAAAGGTCTCCGCAATGCCGTAGCCGAAGCCCTGGGCGGCTCCGGTCACGATGGCGGTCTTGTTTTGAAGCCTCAAGGCAGTTCCTCCCCTTCGTGCAACTTAGCCGTGGTTGAGCACGATCGTCTTCGAAGCCGAGAACTCGTACAGAGCCTCGAAGCCCTTTTCACGTCCGTGGCCGGACTTCTTCACTCCTCCGAACGGCAGCTCGATCCCGCCGCCCGCGCCGTACCCGTTCACGAAGACCTGGCCGCAGCGCATGGCCCGAGCCACGCGCATCGAGCGCTTCGCGTCGTTCGTCCAAACCCCCGCGACGAGGCCGTATGGCGTGCCGTTGGCCAGCCGGACCGCGTCCGCCTCGTCATCGAAGGGCAGCAGCGACAGGACCGGCCCGAACACCTCCTCGCCGGCAAGGTCGTTGGCGCGCGGCACCGGGCCGAACAAGGCCGGCTTCACGTAGAAGCCCCCGGCGGGCGCGCCGTCCACGATCCGGCCCTCGGCGAGGACGGGTACGCCGGCCTCGCGGGCGGCGGCGACGAACCGCTCCACCCGCGCCTTCTGGCCGGCATTGACCATCGGGCCGAGGTCGAGATCCCGGTCATGCGGGCCGGCCTGGACCTTGCCGAAGAGCTCGGCGACGCGCGCCGCCACCTCGTCGTAGGCGCGCCGCTCGACCAGCACGCGGCTTCCCGCCGAGCAGGTCTGGCCGCCGTTCTGGATGATCGCCTTCACGAGCACGGGGGCCGCGGCCTCCAGGTCGGCATCCGCGAAGACGAGCTGAGGCGATTTCCCGCCGAGCTCGAGCGTGCAGCCGATGTGGTTGCGCGCCGCGGCAGCCTGGACGAGCGTGCCCACTTCGGGGCTGCCCGTGAACGAGACGAAGTCGATGCCCGGATGGCCCGCGAGGGCGGCGCCCGCCTCCTCCCCGAGGCCCGACACGACGTTCAGGGCGCCTTCCGGGAATCCGACCTCCAGGGCGAGTTCGGCGATGCGGATCAGGCTGAGGCCCGCATCCTCGGCCGGCTTCGCCACGCAGGCATTGCCGCAGGCGAGCGAGGCGCCGACGGAGCGGCCGAAGATCTGCATCGGGTAGTTCCACGGCACGATGTGGCCCGTGACACCGTGCGGATCGCGGATCACGGCGACCGTGTAGCCGTTCAGGAAGGGGATGGTTTCCCCATGCAGCTTGTCGGCCGAGGTGCCGTAGAATTCGAAATAGCGCGCCGCCGCGACGGCATCCGCCCTCCCCTGGGACAGCGGCTTGCCCGTATCCCGGGACTCGAGCTCGCCGAGTTCGTCGGCGCGCGCCAGGACCGCCTCTCCGAGCCGCACCAGCAGGCGCCCGCGCTCCGTCGCGGTGAGGCGTCCCCAGGCGCCCTCGAAGGCGGCCCGCGCGACCCGGACGGCAAGATCCACCTCTCCCTGGCCGGAGCGGGCGATGGCGGCGAAGGGCAGACCGTCGGACGGGCACAGCACGTCGAGCGTGCGTCCATCCGCAGCGCCACGGCGCTCGGCGCCGATCAGGTTCAGCCAGAGCGGCCGGGCTTGCGTGGCGATGCCGGGCGAAAGCTGGTTCATGTGCGCCTCCCCGCGCTGCTGGACCGGGGCGTTCTGAGATCGATGGATCGGCGCGTCAATGTCGGCCCGATCCTCCCGGGGTTGATCCGGGCAGCCGGATGCGGCACTTTGGCCTAAATCGGACAATGTCGGGGTAGCCGACCCGAGCCGGCAGAAGCTGGCCATCGCTTTCCGGGGGGCGCGGAGGCGGACCGATGACGCATGCGCAGGAAGCGAGGCCCATCGCCCTCATCGTCGAAGACGACGCAGCCCAGCGCGAACTCGGCGCGGTGATGCTCGAGGAGTTCGACCTCGACGTCTTCAGGGTCGCCAACGCCGAAGACGCGATCGAGCGCCTCCGCGACAGTAGTGGAAAGGTGACGGTGGTCGTCGCCGACGTGAACCTGCCTGGGGCCATGGACGGCGTCTCGCTCGCGCGCAGCGTGTCGATCCTCTGGCCGGGAATCAGCGTCATCGTGACGTCCGGAAACCCGGGCCAGCGCCTCAGCGACCTCCCGGAAGGCTGCGTCTACGTCCCGAAGCCGTGGTGTCCTCTCGACATCGTGACCGCTGCCGAGCGGGCCGCGCGCTGCGGCCATTCCGTCCACGCCCTGCCCCTCTGACCGCCTCGGGCGGGCGGCAAAACAAGCCCGAGAAGCGCAGTGCCCCACAAGGCGATGCGCGGCCGCGCCTGCGCGCAGCGCGGCCTTCCACAGCCGCCCCCAGCCTGTGGATATTCCGTCGAAGTTGCAGTGGGGATCCTGTGCAACATCTCGGGTAGTATTGGTACGGACCGGCGGTTCTTTACGAATCGTTAGAAATTGAGTGGTCGAGTTGAGAAATCGTCAACGATTGGAGCGATCGCCTGCGCCCTAGCTCATCCTAGCCGCCTGGCACCCGCATTGCTTCGAGCAAATGGTTTCGAGGTTCGACCGTGAGCAAACCTGTCACCGTTCTCCTCGTCGCGAACGATGGCCTGACCCGCCAGATCACCGCGAACGGCCTCATCATGTATGGCTTCGAGCCCCTGCTCGCCCGGGACGGCGCCGAGGCCATGAAGATCCTGGAGGGCGAGCGCCGCATCAACGTCCTTGTGGTGGATGCCGATCTCGGCGGCGACGTGAGCGGCCTTGCCGTCGCGAAGGCCGCCCGCCTGATCCATCCGCGCATCGACGTGATCTATGCCTCGCGTGCTCCGCACCGCATTCCGGACGAGGCGAAGGTCAAGGGCGCGCCGAGCATCCGCACGCCCTACCAGCCGCAGCAGATCGTCGGGATGATCGGCGAGCTGCGCTACCGCATGCCGGCCGACGGCAGCGAACGCCGCGTCGCCTAGAGCGGCGGCGGAACGCTACTTGGCGGCCGAGGGCTGCGGCGCAGGAGCAAGGACCGCCTTGGGAAAGGCGCTGACCACCATGGCGCGGGCGATGTGCTCCGCCATGCAGCGATAGCCGAGGTCGTTCAGGTCCGTCATGTCGATCGGATCGATCTCGCCCCTCCGGCTCCGCTCGATCAGCTCCATGGCCGCGTAGCGCCGGACGAGCGGCACGTTCTCGGCAGCGGCCGCATTCCTCAAGGCGCCCCGGATGGCGGCATAGTTCTCGTCCGCCGCGAGCTTCGGGTTGTACTGGAGCCCGACCAGGATCACGTCGACGCCGTGCTGCTTGAGCCAGCCGACCGCCTCCCGCACGGATTGCTCGAATTCTTCCGCGGGCACCCGGGCCAGCGCATCGTTCGTGCCGACCTGCCAGAGCACCACGTCCGGCTTCTCGAGGGCCACCAGCAGCTTCAGGCGCTCTGCCGTGAGCGAGGCGACCTCGCCTGACACGCCGCGGTTCACCATCACGACGTTCACGCCCTTGAAGGCCTTCTCGAGGATGGCCTCGATCTTCGCCTGGTAGTTCTTGGGCGCCCCCGTCCCGCCTCCGACGGCGGAGGTGCCCATCGCCAGGACCCGCAACTCGCCCCGGCTCCGCAGCTTCTCCACCGTGCGCGGCAGCGGGGCGGAGGTCGAGATGTCGGCGCTCGGCGCCTCGCACAGGCGGCTGAGCTGGGGAGGCGGTGCGTCGGCCGTCTGCGCGCCGGCCGCGCTCGGGATCAGCAGGATCAGCTGTGCGCAGGCGGCGGCAAGGGCGAACTTCGCTCCTGAAGCCGTGCGCGCAACTCCGACAGCCATGCCGTGAACCCCAGAATAGCGATCCCGATCAATAGGATGGGGACCTCGACGATCATATCACTGCCAAAGGCGAAACGCAGAATCTGGCCCGCGATGCTGAGGAGCGAGCCGACGCAGAACACGTTGAGCGAGTTCCGGCCCAGCATCGACAGGAACCGCCCGAGCGGCGGCGCATAGCGGATGATAAGGGGGAAGCTGCCGCCGAAGGCCGCGACGAGCGCCAGGAAGTGGATCAGCCGGGCCGGCGTGTCGTAGGTCTTGTCGAACACGAAGAACAATGGCGGCCACGGCACCCGCGTGGGGTCGGGCGCCCAGCCCGTCTTCACCACGACGAGGCAGACCGCGAGCACGAGGCCGGCGACGATCCGGACCGCCAGACGATGCCGCCGCACGAGGATGCGGGCCGGCGTGGCGCGCCCGGCGAGAACGAAGCCGAGGACGAAGACGAGCTGCCAGGCGAGCGGGTTGAAGTACCAGCTCCCTTCCACCGGCCAGGTCGGGAAGTTGATCTCGAAGGCGAGCGCGCCCGCATAGAGGAGCAGCGACAGCGGGAGGACGAGGCCAGGCCGCACGTAATGGATGACCGCCAGCACGGGCGAGCCGAGCATCAGCGTCACGTAGAGCGGGAGGATGTCGAAGAAGCCGAGCTGGTGGCTCAGCAGCACGAGCCCCACATGGGCCGGAACGGGATCCTGGAAGACCGCCGCCGCATTGTGCCACTCGAGCAGCAGCGGATTCTCGAGGATGAGCGCCGCACTGGCGATCATGGCGATCGCGATCATCGTGATGAGGATCTGCGCTGCGTAGAGCGTCACGGCGCGCGCCCCGAGCCGCAGGACGAGCCGCCCGAGGCCGAGATTCTCGCTGACATTGTCCGCAAGGCGCCGGAGCGACCAGCCCGCCAGGAAGACGAAGAGCTCGGCCGAGTCCGAGAGCCCGAGATTCCGGTGCGTCAGCTGCTCGAAGCTGAAGCCCGGGATGTGGTTGATGAAGATCGTGACGAGGGCGAGCCCCCGCCAGAAATCGACCTCGTTCGCCTTTCGCATCCGCCCTGCCGCGCTTGGCCGCTTCTCACTGCCGGCATGCCGACCCCCGATGCCGGAAGGTTTGGCGTGCCCCCGGTTCGTCCGCCACCGGCATATCATCGACCAGCCCCGGCGCCACCCGTTCACGTTTTCGAGGGTTGCCTTGCCAGCTGGCGAGCCGGTGCCCACCGTTCGAGGCGGCGAAGTGCGGTCGATCTTTGGTCCCGGGAGGAGAGACGTTGGGTTCTAAACCGAGCGCGGCAGCGATCGCCGCGACGACGGCGCGGCGTTGCTCAAGGAAGGACATGCGCGTGCTCCGCGCGGCCATCGACAGGCGCCTGAATGCGCTGTTTCCCCGTGTGGCCGGCGACACCACGCTCGAACAGGCGATCCGCTACGCCGTGCTGAGCCCGGGCAAGCGTATCCGGCCCGCGCTCGCGGTGCTGGCATCCTGGGAACTCGGCCGCGACGACCTGCGGGCGCTAGATCCGGGCTGCGCGCTGGAGATGGTCCACGCGGCGTCACTCATCCTCGACGATCTTCCCTGCATGGACGACGCTCCCTTGCGCCGGGGCGAGCCCGCGACGCACCGCGCCTTCGGCGAAGACGTCGCCATGCTGGCCGCCATCACGCTCCTCAGCCGGGCTTTCTCCACGGCGTCCTCCGCCCCCGGCCTGACAGCGGAGCAGCGGACCAAGCTGGTCGCCATCCTGTCACGGGCGATCGGGTCCGAAGGGCTCGCGGGCGGCCAGTACCGGGATCTCCGCGCCGGCGGCACCTTCAGCGCCATGGACAGCGTGAGCGATGCAAACCACCGCAAGACGGGGGCGCTCTTCGTCGCCGCCGTAGAGATGGCCGGCGTGGTCGCCGAGGCGAGCGATGCCCGCATGGCGGAGCTTCGCGGCTTCGCCACCGATCTCGGCCAGGCCTTCCAGATCCTGGACGACCTGGATGACGGCGAGGGTGGCTCGGACGGGCTGGGCGAGGACGGGGACAAGGTCACCATCCTGTCCTTCATGGGCCGGCAGAGCGCGCGCGATCATCTGAACCGCCACCTGACCCAGGCGCGGGCCGCATTGCGCCCGGAAGGCGAACTCGCCATGTTTCTCGGAGCGATCTTCGCGGACAAGGCCGGCCAGCACGCCGGCCACGCAGCGACGATCCAGGCCCAGGTCCAGGCCTAGCTCAAGGCGCAACAGCAGAGAGCGCCGATGCTTCTGAACACAACGATCCTGGTCTCGACGGTCCTCGTGATGGAGGCTGTCGCCTGGGCGATCCACAAATACGTCATGCACGGCCCGGGCTGGGGCTGGCACCGCTCGCACCATGTCGAGCATGACGAAGTGCTCGAGAAGAACGACCTCTACGCTGTCATCTTTGCTGGGCTGGCGCTGCTGCTGATCGTCTTCTCACCCGGCCGCGGCCCGCTCTATTGGGTCGGGATCGGGATGACCGTCTACGGCTTCCTCTACTTCGTCGTGCACGATGGGCTGGTGCATCAGCGCTGGCCGTTCCGCTACGTGCCGCGCAACGGCTACCTGAAGCGGCTCGTCCAGGCGCACCGGCTGCACCATGCCGTGGACGGCCGGGATGGCTGCGTGTCCTTCGGGTTTCTCTACGCTCCGCCGGTCAGGCGCCTGAAGGAGGATCTTCGGCGCGGTGGCGCTCCGCTTTCCCGGGATGCGGAGACATGAGCGCCGCGCTCACCGGCACCAGGCCGCGCACGGTCGCCAACCAGGCCGCGATCGGCCTCGCCCTGGCGGCGGGGCTGATCTGCGCCTGGCTCACCTGCCATGTCTATGCGGTGTTCTTCCACCGCTGGACGCCGCTCGGCATCGCGGTGGCCCCGCTCCTGATCGCCGTCCAGTGCTGGCTGAATGTCGGGCTCTTCATCGTCGCGCATGACTGCATGCACGGCTCGCTCGCCCCGTACCGGCCGGGCCTCAACCGGGCCGTCGGCCGGCTCTGCCTCGCCCTCTATGCGGGCTTCTCCTACGACCGGCTGATCGGGAAGCACTTCGCCCATCACCGCCATTCCGGCACGCCGGACGACCCCGATTTCCACGCCGACGAGCCGCGCCGGTTCTGGCCCTGGTACGTGGCGTTCTTCCGCCGCTATTTCGGCTGGCGGGAATTCGGCATCCTGGCGCTGCTTCTCGCCACCTATCTCCTCGTGCTCCGGGCCGATCCCGTGAACGCCCTCGTGCTCTGGGGCGTCCCGGCGATCCTGTCCTCGGTGCAGCTCTTCTATTTCGGCACCTACCTGCCGCATCGGCACGAGGACGAGGCGTTCGGGGACGGGCACAATGCGCGCAGCAACGATTTCCATCCGCTCCTGTCGCTGCTGACCTGCTTCCATTTCGGCTACCACCACGAGCACCATGACATGCCGCACGTGCCGTGGTGGCGCCTTCCCTCGGTCAGGGTTCAGGCCGGGCGCCGATAGAGGCCGCGGCGGGGCTGGGCCGAGGGACGCGGAACGCGGGTGAGCAGGGCCTCGAGGCCGCCCGTTCCCACGTGACGCAGCTTCTGCAGCTTGGAGGTGGAGACCCGCTCGTCCCAGGCGGCGGCGCCGCGGCGGCGAACCTCGATCCCGATCTGGCGGTAGACGCCGTGCGCGGTCGCGATGGCCCAGGCGGACCGGGGCGGCAGCGCTGCGATCCCGATGCGGGCGGAAGCGTAATAGGGCTCCGCCGCTTCCACGAGCCGCGACGCGACGCCGGCCAGGGCCGGGCGATGCCGGGGCTCCGCCACCTCCTCCGGAGGGATTCCCGCCTCGCGGAGCCAGGCCTCGGGCACATAGACCCGGCCGATCCCGGCATCCTCGACGATGTCGCGGGCGATGTTGGTGAGCTGGAAGGCGAGCCCCAGGTCGGAGGCGCGGTCGAGCACGGCGGGGTCACGCACGCCCATGACATGCGCCATCATCACGCCCACGACACCGGCGACATGGTAGGCGTAGTCCAGCGTGTCCCCGATCGTCTCGTAGCGGCGACCCTCGATATCCATCCGGAAGCCGGCGAGGTGCTGCAGCGGCAGCCGCTCCGGAATCGCATGGCGCCGCGCGACCGCCTGCAGGGCCGCGAAGGCGGGCTCCGCCTGCGCCTCGCCGGCCAGGGCCGACCTCGTCCTGGCCTCCAGTTGGGAGAGACGATCTCGCGCCGAACTCGCGGCGACCTCGCCATCGCCCCGCGCGAAGCCGAGTTCCTGTTCGTCGACGACATCGTCGCAATGCCGGCACCAGGCGTAGAGCATGACCGCGCCCTCGCGGGTCTCGCGGCCGAACAGCCTGGAGGCTGCCGCGAAGCTCTTCGAGCCCCGGGCGATGGTCTCGGTCGCCGCCCTGACGAGATCCTCGCTCATCCGCGCACCAGCCCCGCATCGGAGAGCATCAGCCCGGCGGTCGCCTTGGCCGAGCCGACGACGCCCGGCACGCCCGCGCCCGGATGGGTGCCGGCCCCGACGATGTAGAGGTTCGGGATCACGTCGTCCCGATTGTGCGGCCGGAACCAGGCGCTCTGGGTCAGGATCGGCTCCAGCGAAAAAGCCGAGCCGAGATGTGCGTTCAGCTCGTCGCGGAAATCGTAGGGCGTGAAGGTCCGGACGGTGACGAGGTCCTCGCGCAGGCCGGGAATGCACCGGGCCTCCAGGTAGTCGAGGATGCGGTCGCGGTAGATCGGCGCCATGCGCTCCCAGTCGATCGGCGCCGTGCCGAGATGCGGCACGGGCGCCAGCACGTAGAACGCCCCCGCACCGGGCGGAGCGAGCGAGGGATCCGTGGCGCAGGGCGAATGGAGGTAGAGCGAGAAATCGTCGGCCAGCGTCTCGCGGTTGAAGATGTCGTCGATCAGCCCGCGATAGCGCGGCCCGAAGAGGACGGTGTGGTGCTGCAGTTCCGGCCGGTGTCGCCGGAGCCCGAAATAGATCACGAAGAGCGACATGGAGGAGCGCTTCGCGGCCAGCTTGCGGGCGAAGCTCCGGCCATGCTCGCTGCCGCCGAGGAGCGCGCGATAGGTGTGCACGACGTCGGCATTGGAGGCGACCGCGTCGAACTCGCCGCGCCAGCCGTCCTTGGTGGCGACCGCCTTCGCCCTCCCCTCGCCCAGCTCGATGCCGGCAACCTCGGCATTCAGCCGGACGGTCCCGCCGAGATCCTCGAACAGGCGGACCATGCCCCGGATCAGGGCGCCGGTGCCGCCGCGCGGGAACCACACGCCCCAGCGGCGCTCCAGCGCATGGATCAGCGCGTAGATGGACGAGGTCGCGAAGGGATTTCCGCCGACCAGGAGGGAGTGGAAGGAGAAGGCCTGCCGCAGCTCCTCGTCCCGGATGAAGCGGGACACGATCGAGTAGACGCTGCGCCACGCCTGCAGCCGCGCGAGCTGCGGCGCCACGCGGACCATATCGGAGAAATGCAGGAACGGCACCGCGCCGAGCTTGAGATAGCCCTCGTCGAACACAGCCTTGGAATAGTCGAGGAAGCGCCGGTAGCCCTCGACATCCGCGGGGCTCTTGGCCGCGATCTGCCGGTCGAGCTCGGCCTGGTCGTTCACGTAGTCGAAACTGTAGCCGCTCTCCCATTCCAGCCGGTAGAAGGGGCTGACCGGAAGCAGCTCGACATAATCGGAGAGCTTGCGGCCGGCCGTCTCGAACAGCTCCTCCAGGGCCGAGGGATCGGTGATCACGGTCGGCCCGGCATCGAAGGTGAAGCCCTCGTCCTCGTAGACGTAGGCCCGGCCGCCCGGCTTGTCCCGCTTCTCCAGCAGGGTCACGTCGTAGCCGCCGGCCTGCAGCCGGATCGCGAGCGCGATCCCGCCGAACCCGGCCCCGACCACGGCGGCTTTCGGACGAGCTCCGTTCATCGCGCCGGGCCCGCGAGGTTGAGGGCGACGCGCGCAGCGCCGAGGACCGGGACCGGCGGGCGGCCCACGAAGAGGCGCGCCTTGTCGGCTCCCGTCAGCCGCCCGGCATAGAACCGGCCGATCGTCGGCTCGGGCAGTCCGTAGAAGCGTTGCAGCATTCGGTATCGCTCGTCGGGTGGGCCGGCCCTGAACAGCATCCGGTTCAGGAGGCGAAAGAAGCTCTGGCGCCGCCACTGCTCCTGCGAGGCGGCGCGGGTGGCGGCGAAGAGCGCGGGCGCGGAGAGATCCGCAAGGCCCGCGATCCTGTCGGCGAGGCGCACCGCATCGGGCAGCGAATAGCCGGTCGTCGGATGGAAGAGCCCCGCACGCAGCCCCGAGCGCGGCAGCTCCGGCCCCTCCCAGAAGGCCTCGATGTCGCCATCCAGCGTGATCGGCAGGATCCCGCGCTCCTCGCGCAGCACCTCGGCGACGGAAAAGCCTTTCCCGGTCACATAGGCGAGCAGCCGCGCCCGCAGGGCGGCATCGTCGAGCTCCGGGCCGTCCGCGTAATAGGTGTCCTCGACGAGGGCGGTGTCGGGTCCGAAGGGCAGCACGTAGACGAAGCGGTAGCCGTCCTCCTGCGCGACCGTCGCGTCCATCAGGATCGGCACGTCGAGCCCGTGCGGCCGCGCGAAGCGCAGCTCCAGGCCGAGGAATTTCTGCCAGGCGAAGCTCAGATGCGGTGTGGCCATGGCGCCGCGCCCGTCGATCACGGCCGCCGCCCGGAGGTGCTCACCGTCGTCGAGAGCCACGGAGGTCGGCCCGACCTCGCGGGCCCTGACCCCGAAACGGATCGCCCCGCCGAGTGCTGCCGACAGCACGTCGTGGAAGCGCTCCGAGGTGGCGGACCGATAGCCGATTGCAACGCGCCGCCGGCGCTCGGGAAAGGCGACGTCGTAGGCGGGCCAGCGGTGGACCACGAAAGGGTCGACCCACTCCGCCGCCTCGCGCGAGAGGTCCGTCTCGTGGAAGGACCAGGTATGGTTGCCGCCGAGCCGGCCGGCGGCTTCGAGGACGAGCACCCGAAGTTCGGGCCTGACCTGCCTGAGCCGGTAGGCGATCAGGCCGTTCGCCAGCCCGCCGCCCACCAGGATCAGGTCCCAATCCTGTTCCGGCCGGCTCACGCGGCGCATCCCGGCCTGACCGCCCGGCCCTGAAGGCGGCTCGCCTCCTCCCGCGTGACCGGCCCGCCCCTCGCGGCGACCGCCTCGACGATATCGGCGGCGAGCCTCACGCCGCCCGCGGCCGAGATTTCCGCCCGCAGCCGCCTTGCGGCCGCGGCGTATGAAGGCTCCTCGAGCACCGATCGAGCGACGCGGGCGAGCCGGTCCGCGGAGAGGAAGCGGCGCGACACTGCCCTCCCCGCGCCCGCGCGCTCGACCCGTGCCGCGATCGCACCCTGCTCGAAGGCGATCGGGACGACGACGAGCGGCACACCCGCGGCGAGCGCGTCCAGGACGGTGTTCAGCCCGCCATTGAGGATCGCGAGCCGCGCCTCGCGCAGCACCTCCGGCTGCGGCACGAAGGCGAAGGCCGCCGGACGATCGGGCAGCCCGCGGACCTGATCGGGCGTGAGGCCGCCGCCATGCGCCAGCACCAGCTGCAGGCCTGCACGGCTTCCGGCTTCCGCAATGCGCCGGAACAGCCGGACCCGGCTGCCCTGGAGCGTGCCGAGCGACGCATAGGCCAGCGGGCGGCCGTCGCCGGACGGCATCGTGAAATCGGCGGGAACCGGCTCCCCGCCGCGCAGGGGGCCGACATAGTGGAAGCTCTCCGGCAGCTCGCTCCGGGGAAAGTCGAGGCCGGCCACGAGCTGGCTGATCTGCGCGAAGGGAGAGGCGCAATCCTCGATGCTGCGCAGCGGCCCGAGCTTCCACTCGGCGGCCCGCGCCTCGATCACGGCGCGGAGCCGGCGCATCAGGAGGTCGCTGACGCGGTAGCCGCCGAGATTGCGCTCCCGGCCCCAGCGAGACGGGTCGTAGCGCCAGGACGTGAAGGGAGGCGGCACTCCCGGCTCGCGGTTCAGCGGCAATGCGTTCGCGACCGAGACGTACGGCATCCCGAGATGCCGCGCGATGAGCCCGCCGGCCGCCTCCGTCTGGTCGCAGACCAGGATGTCCGCCCCGATCTCCCGCAGAGCGCCGGGCAGTTCGCGGCACAGCATGTCAGTCGCGGCCGCGACGTCCCGGATGACGCCGCCGAGCCCGAACGGGAAGCGGATCCTCGCCATCCGGCGCAGCACCTGCGCAAGGGTGCCGGGCGGATGCGAGCCGGAGCCGACGGGTCGGAAATCGAAGCCTCGTTCGGCGACCAGCGCCGCCGCGTCCGGCATGTGCAGGAACGTGACCCGGTTGCCGCGGGAGACGAGTTCGCGCGCGAGCGCCGCCATCGGGTTCAGATGGCCGAGCAGGGGCGGTACGACGACGGCGTAATTGGCCAAGGCGAGCGGTCAGGGTTCGGCGCTTGCTAGTGTGGGCAACGCCCCGACGCCACCCGGGCTCCCGGAAACGTGAGCGGGCTCAGCCCTTCGCGAGCAGAAGGATCACGCCCGCCACCGTCGCGCCGATTCCGACGAGGAGGCGCGGATGGAGCACCTCGCCCCGCAGCAGCACGGCGCTGAAGGCGAGCGTGAAGAGCGGGTAGATCGCGACGAGCGGGGCAACCAGGCTGACGCGCCCCATGCTGAGCGCGGAATAGAGCAGAAGCACCGAGGCGCCGTTCAGCAGCCCCACGATCGCGAAGACCGGCATGGCGCGAGGCGCGGGGAGAAGCGGGCGGCCGCGGCCGAGGGCCACCGAGATCGCGACCATGACGGAAGCGGAAGCCGCGTAGCTGATGACGGTCGCGGCGAGCGGCTGCGGCCAGAAGCCGAGGCCGAGCTTCATCACCGGCTGGACGGTGCCCCGGATCACGGCCGCGACGAGCGGTATGGCGAGGGCCGCGAGGGTCCAGCGCCGTGTCTCGAGCCGGCCCGGAACGGAGAGGAGCGCCACCCCGGCAAGGATGCTGGCGAGCCCGAACGCCCCCTGCAGGGTGAGGTGATCGCCGAGGATCAGGATCCCGAACGCGACCGCGAAGAGCGGGGTCGCATTGCCGAGCGCGCCGGCGAGATTGGGCCCCAGCAGCCGGTTGCCCTGGAACGAGAGCAGCGTCACGGCCACCGGAAAGAAGAGGCCCGTTCCGGCGAAGATCGCCGCCGCGCGGGCGTCGAAGCCCGCCGTGTCGAGCTGCACGAGGCCGATCAGCCCCAGCACGATGGCCGTGGTGGGCAGGCTAACCGTGGCGCCGGCCAGCACCGCCTGGCCGCGCAGGCCGATCTGCGCCAGCACCAGCGCGAGCGCGTAGCATCCGGCCGATGCGAGCGCCGTCAGCGCGACCATGCCCGCCGATTCTTGATCTCAGCCACGGAATTCCCGACACTCGGCCTTGCCTCGTCCGCAGAAGCGCGGCGCGGCCCTGGAGGCAAGCCGGTCCGATCATGGGCGCCATGCCGGAAGCGCGGGGCACGACGGGCAGCCTTCCCTTTCCGTCGATGGGAAAAGCCGCCCGGGGCGCGCAGCCAAAACGGCGCTATCCGCGTTGCCGGCATGCTCGGCTGTGACGGCAACGGAGAATTCGGCTCGCGATGGGTGACCTCAGGAAACTTCTCGTGGTGGAGCCCGGCCGCAAGGTCGATCTCAGCCACTTCGACCCGCGCGAGACCAAGCATGTCGGGAACAAGGAGGAGGCGAAGGCGCGCCTCCTCGAGGACGCGGTCGCGATCGATCACCTCCAGGATCGCCTCTATGCCGAGCGGCAGCACGCCCTCCTGATCATCCTCCAGGGCATGGACACGAGCGGCAAGGACGGGACGATCCGCGCCGTGTTCCAGGCGACGAGCCCGCTCGGTGTCACGGTCACGGCCTTCAACCGGCCGACGGAGGAAGAGCTCGCCCATGACTTCCTGTGGCGCGTCCACAAGGCCTGCCCGCGGCGCGGCACGATCGGCATCTTCAACCGCTCGCAATACGAGGACGTGCTGGTCGGCCGCGTCCGGAAGCTCGCGCCCGCCGCGGTGATCGAGCACCGCTACGACCAGATCAATGCCTTCGAGGACATGATCGCGAGCTCCACCAAGGTGTTGAAGTTCATGCTTCACATCTCGAAGGAGGAACAGGCGGAGCGGCTGCGGGCACGGCTGGAGGACCCGAACAAGCACTGGAAGTTCGATCCGGGCGACCTCGAGGACCGGAGCCTCTGGCAGGACTACATGCAGGCCTACGAGCGCGTGCTCGCGCGCTGCTCGACGAAGATCGCGCCCTGGTACGTCATTCCGGCCGACAAGAAATGGGCCCGGAACGCGGCCATCGCGGCCATCGTGCGGCGCACGCTCGAAGACATGGACCCGCAATTCCCCGAACCGCGTTCGGACCTGAAGCATTTCACGGTGGTGTGACGGCCCGGCGCCCGATCAGCGCCGGCGAACGCCCCTCGCCCGGGAACGGACGCCGCTGCCGCCGCTTGTTTCCGGCGGGGAGCCGGCACGGCTCAGTTCGGGGTGATGCATTTTGTATGATGTGGTGATCGTGGGCGGCGGCCCGGCAGGGCTGAACGCCGCCCTCTTTCTCGGGCGCTGCCGCCGGTCGGTCCTGGTCGTGGATGCCGGCGCGCCGCGCAACGCCCGTTCGCGCTGGGTCAGCGGGTTCCTCACGCGGGACGGCATGGAGCCGGGCCAGCTCCGCGACCTCGCGCGAGCGGAGATCGCCGAATATCCGAGCGTGGAATTCCGGGACGGCGAGGTCACCGAGGCGGGGCGCGCGGAGGGCGGCTTCGAAATCCTGCTCCGAGGCGGCGAGCGCATCCGCGGCCGCAAGTTCATCCTCGCACCCGGGCTGATGAACGACGTCCCCGACGTCCCCGGCTTCCGCGAATTCTTCGGCCGGGGGGTCTATCCCTGCCCCTATTGCGACGGCTGGGAGCACCGGGACCAGCCGGTGGCGGCCTTCGGGCTCGGGGAGGAGGTCCGCGGGATGGCGCTCGAGCTGACGGTCTGGACGCAGAATGTTGTCGCCGTGACCAACGGGAAAGGTCAGGTGCCCGAGAAGGACCGGCGCGATCTCGCCGAGCGGGGCATCGAGATCATCGAGGAGCCGATCGCGGCGCTCGACGGCGATCCGGAGGGCGAGGGCCTCTCCCGGATCCACTTCGCCAGCGGCCGGACGATCGAGCGGACGGCCCTGTTCTACGCCTTCCAGGAATGCCGGCAGTCGCCGCTCGTCGAGCAACTCGGCTGCGAGATGAGCGACAAGGGCGCAGTCGATACCCGCAGCTGCGAGAAGACCAACGTGCCCGGCCTGTTCGTCCCGGGCGACGCCTCCCGGCGGGTCAAGTTCGCCATCGTGGCCGCCGCCGAAGGGGCGATGGCCGCCTTCGCGGCCAATACCGAGCTCTTGCAGGAAGACCTGGCACGGAGCAGGAGCGGGCGTCAGCAAGGCTAGCCGGATGCCCTATTCCATTCTCGCCCTCCAGCCGCGTCACCAGGGCTGGTCGAGCCTCTACGTCGCGCGTGTGCAGACGCCGCGGGGCGACGAGATCCGCCGCGAGGTCGAGTCGCACGGGGACGCGGTGGCCGTGCTGCCCTACGATCCTGGTCGGCGCGTCGCGATGCTGGGCCGTCAGCTCCGCACGCCCGTCCTGCACGCATCCGGGCAGCAGGACCTGCTGGAATGCCCGGCCGGCCTCCTCGACGGAGCCGACCCGGAGGAGGATGCGCGGCGCGAGGTGGCCGAGGAGGTCGGGCTGCGCCTGCGCGGGCTGGAGAAGGTCTCGACCGTCTGGTCGATGCCCGGCCTCTCGACCGAGCGCATGCACCTGTTCCTCGCGGAATACAGGCAGGCCGATATCGAGGGCGAGGGCGGCGGGCTGGCCGAGGAGCACGAGCAGATCGAGGCCACCGAGCTGCCGCTCGCCGAGCTCGCCCGGATGGCGGATGCCGGCACGTTGGACGATTCCAAGACGCTGATCCTGGTGCAGACCCTGCGGCTGCGCCGGCCCGACCTGTTCGCCGCCTGATTCTGTCCACAAGGTGACGAAGCTCGCGTGGCAAATCGGCCACGCCGCAAAGTAAATGCACTCTTATCCCCAGGGGCATCCGGAGTGTGCCCGCCATCTCGCCCCTTTCCGGCCCGATTCTGCCCTGACGTGTGGCAGCGCACGCCTTAAGGTGAGTGAATGGTTCGTTACGCCCTCATCGGTTGCGCGGCTGCCGGCCTCGCGCTGTCCAGCCCGGCCCAGGCCGAAGACATCGACGCCTCCTCCGCGGTTGCGGAGAGCGGCCCGGTCCCGGCCGCCCCCAAGGTAAGGCGCGCGCCCCGCAAGATCGCGGTGCTGCCGCCCTCCCGTCCCGCGGAGGAGATCGACGGCGTCGCCGCCATCGTCGAGGCGGCCCCGGAGGTATCCGGCCCGCCCGTCCTCGCCGGGACGGCGGCTCCCCTTCCGGCTCAGTTCCAGGCCGCACCGGCCCAGCCTCCTGCCCCTGCCCCGGCGGCCGCTGCCGCCCCTGCTCCGACGCCCGCTCCCGTGCAGGTGGCGTCGATCGCCACCCTCCCGCCGCTCCGGCCCTCCTTCCCGACCGATGTGCCGGCCCCGGCCGAGCCCGCGCCGTCCGAGGAAGCGGCCGCCGCGAGCGAAACCCAGACGGGGCCGGTGCCGCCGGCCCGTCCCGAGGTGGCGGAGGCGCCAGCGCCCGCACCCACACTGGCCGTGACGGCCGTGCTGCCGCCCGAACGCCCCGCCGCGCTGGCGACGGACGGCGCGGCCGTCCAGAACGCTGCCCTCCACGACCCGCAGCCCGCGCCCCCGGCGCAGCCCGAGCAGCCCCGCTCGCTCTTCGGGGCGCTGTTCGGAGGCTTCCCCCAGCAGGCGCCCGCGGCCCCCGCGGAGGAGCCGATGATCCGCACCGGCCGCGACTTCCTGGACCAGCGGATCGCCCACCACGCCAGAATCAACAACGTGCCCGCCGCCCTCGTGCATCGGGTGGTCGTGCGCGAGAGCCGGTACAACCCCCGCGCGATCGGGCGCGGCGGCGCGATGGGCCTCATGCAGATCAAGCACGCGACGGCGCGCGGCATGGGCTATGACGGCCCGGCCTCCGGCCTGCTCGACGCCGAGACCAACCTCACCTACGCGGTGAAGTACCTCGCCGGCGCCTACCGCCTGTCCGACGGCAGCTTCGACCGCGCCGTGCAGCATTACGCCCGCGGCTACTATTACGAGGCCAAGCGGCGGAACGCCCGCCTCGCGCTCCGGAACCGGAGCGAGCGGATGCAGCGCCAGGCCGATGCGGCGGCCGCGATCGAGCAGGCGGCCGTTCCGGTCCAGCCGAACCGCTCGCTGTTCAACAACGCCCGCTGATTCGGGACAGGAAACGGACGGGGTGCGGCACCGACCGGCTTGCCGCGAAGGGTGCTCCGGGATGATGATCAGGTCCGTGAAGCCCGGTGCCTGATCAGACGTGACGTCCCATCCCCGCGACGCGCCGCAATTCTACCTCACCGCGCCATCGGCCTGCCCGTATCTGCCCGGGCAGCGCGAGCGGAAGGTCTTCACCCACATCGTCGGGAAGCGTGCGCGGGAGATCAACGACATCCTGACCCAGGGCGGGTTCAGGCGCTCGCAGACGATCGCGTATCGGCCCGCCTGCGAGGGTTGCCGCGCCTGCGTGTCGGTTCGGGTGATCGTGGACGAGTTCGCGCCCTCCGAGAACATGCGCCGCGTCGCCAAGCTCAACGCGGACCTCGTCGGCGCGCCGACGCCCAACCAGCCGACGGCGGAGCAATATGCCCTCTTCCGCCGCTACCTCGACGCGCGGCACGGCGAGGGCGGCATGGTGGACATGACGGTGCTGGACTACGCCATGATGGTGGAGGACAGCCACGTCGAGACCGGGATCATCGAATACCGGATGGCGAGCCCGGCGGGCGGGACCGAGCCGCTCGCCGCCGTCTGCCTGACGGACTTCCTGCCCGACGGCCTCTCGATGGTCTATTCCTTCTTCGATCCCGCCCTGTCGAAGCGCAGCGTCGGAACCTTCGTCATCCTCGACCACATCGCCCGGGCGCGGGCGCTCGGCCTGCCCTACCTGTATCTCGGCTATTGGGTGCAGGGATCGCGCAAGATGGAATACAAGTCGCGGTTCCTGCCGCAGGAGCGGCTCCTGCCCATGGGCTGGATGAGGCACGGCTGAGCAACCGGATGGCGCCCGTCCATGTGGAGCCGACGCGGATCCGCGAATTCGCGGATGCGGCCGCGTTCGAGACCTGGCTCACCGCGCATCACGCGAGGGAGCCCGAGCTCTGGATCAAGATCCACAAGAAGGGCTCGGGACGCGCCACGATCACGCCCGCCGAGGCGGTCGAGACATGCCTCCGCTGGGGCTGGATCGACGCGATCCGGAAGAGCCTCGACGCGGCGAGCTTCCTCCAGCGCTACACGCCGCGAGGTGCCCGCAGTTCCTGGTCCCAGGTCAACGTGGCGATCGTCGAGCGGCTGATCGGCGAAGGCCGGATGACCGAACACGGGCTCCGCCACGTGGAGGCCGCGAAGGCCGACGGGCGCTGGGCGCGCGCCTATCGGATCAAGGGCGCGGAGGTGCCGGCCGATCTCCAGGCGGCGATCGATTCGGATCCCGCCGCGAAGGCGATGTTCGGCCGACTTTCCGCCCAGAACCGCTTCGCGCTGATCCTACGCACGGAAGCGCTGAAGACCGAAGCAGGCCGCCGCCGCCGGATCGCGGCCTTCGTCGAGATGCTGAGGCGGGGCGAAACCATCCATCCCCAAGGCCGCTCCTAGGGGATTCACCGCTCCTTCCGAAGGAGTGAAAGAGCCAGCCGGGCAGATCGCCCGCCTGTTCCGATCGCTCTCCCACCTCCGTCGCTAGTGGAATGCTCCCGAACGGGGCGACCGGAATGAATTGGCCCAGCGATAGAGCGGCTTGACCAGCCTGACCATCTGATCGGCCGTGTCGCGCGGCAATATCCCGGCCCCTCGATCCTCGCCGAAGAAGAGGATGAGGTCCTCCTCGTCGGGAGGGGACAGCACGGACGCTCTTGTGATCTCGCCCAGCGTACTGTCCTTGCGGAGCTCGCGCACCGAGCCGTAGACGGCCAGCATCTGGTCGAGCGCGCGGGCCGGGTCCCGCAGCCGCAATGCGTTGAATTCGAGGATGACGGCGGGCTTGAACCGAGCCAGGACGTCCGACATTCCGGCGATGACCTCTCCCTCGGCGCCTTCGACGTCGATCTTGATCAGATCGACCCGATCCAGACCTTCACATATCGCGTCCGCAGTCGTGATCGGCACCTCGATGACGTCCCGGTTGCCGCGAAGCTCCTCGCCGACCACCCGGCCGTTCTTCGGGTCTCCTTGAGGAACCAGGAAGTTCATGTGGCCCTCCGGCCGGTCGCTCAGCGCGGATTCGATGACTTTCGCGCGAGACGAATGGCCGTTCAGCGCGAAGCTCCTGCGAAGCAGCGCCGCAAGGGCCGGGTTGGGCTCCACGGCGATGACAGAGCCGGTCGGCCCGACGGCCTGGGCGGCCAGGAGACTGAAGTATCCGACATTTGCGCCCGCATCGATGAAGCTCATGCCCGGACGCAGCCAGCGAGACATGAAGAGCGTGAGCCAGATCTCCCAGTATCCGTCCAGCAGAAGGTGGCTGCTCAGCCCGACATCGTCCGTCGGAAGGAAGATCTTCGGCCTGCCGAGGATGCGAGCCAGGCTGACGCCGTTGCCGAGATAGGCCGTCTGCGTCCTTGCCCGAATGGCTGTCTCGGCTCTGCGCGAACTGAGCCGCCCGAGGCGGCCACGAGGAAGCAGATGCACGCCGATCTCCCCGGTCGGGGCAAGCACGCGAGACCTGCCTCCCGGCTGCCCGGCGGAATTGTAGGTCCCGGAACGCTGCCGGTCACCCTCGGCGGTCGCGCCGCCCGCCGCGCGGCTTCCCGGCTGCCGAGTATACCGCACCCCGCTCATTCCGCTTTCCAGACGGCGGTGGTCCCGGTAGTCCCGGCATCTCCTTTCGCCCTCGGCCGAATCCGCCAGACCTGATTGGGACCTCCGTGACCACGATCCTGCGCGCGAGCAGCGGGCGGACAGGAGCCGCTGCCGGCATCGCCATGATGCTCCTCGGCGTATTGCTGTTCGCCGTGAACGACACGCTCGGAAAGTGGCTGGTCGGGACCTATGCGGTCGGGCAACTGCTCCTGGTGCGCAGCATCTCAGGCCTGTGCGCCATGGCGCCGTTCATCGCCCGGACCGAGCGCAGCAGCTTCGTCCGGGTACCCCGCCCGCGCCTGCAGCTGCTCCGCATTCTCTTCTCGACGATGGAGACCGCGCTCTTCTTCTGGGCGGTCGCCGAACTCCCGCTCGCGGAAGTCATCGCCTATTACATGGCGGGCCCGATCTACGTGACCGCCCTCTCGCCCTTCCTCCTCGGCGAGCGGGTCGGCTGGCGCCGATGGACGGCCGTCGCGGTCGGCTTCGTGGGCGTGGTCCTGGCCCTGCATCCCTCGCCGGAGACGATCTCGATCGGGACGATCTGCGCTCTGACCGGCAGCTTCAGCTACGCCCTGTTCCTCGTCACCACCCGCAAGCTCGCCGGCACGTCCGGGACGGTGCTGATGACCGCCCAGCTTCTGGCGGCGCTCGTGTTCGGCGGTGCCCTGGTGCTCTTCCAGGGCTGGGTTCAACCGGGACCGGTGGACCTTGCGCTGATGCTCCTCCTCGGCATCGGCTCGCTCGGCGGCAATCTCTGCGTCAACCAATCGCTCCGGCTCGCGCCGGCATCCGTGGTGGTGCCCTTCCAGTACACGCTGATCGTCTGGGGGCTGATCTTCGGTTACGTCTTCTTCGGCGAGGTGATCGGGCCCCTGACCATGCTCGGAACCGTGATCATCGTCGGGGCCGGATTGTTCATCTTCGTCCGCGAGCGACGCCTCCACGCGGACCAGATCACGCAATCCGCCACGGGAGGCTGAGGGGCGGGCTAGAGGAACAGGAAGTCGCTCGCCTGGAGCATCGAGGCCGTCACGCCCGTGAGCGTCACGGAGTGACCCGGCTCGACCGTGACCACGGCATCGGCTCCCGAACTCGCGATATGTGTCTGGCGCCAGGTGGCGAAGTCGCCGACGTTCAGGGCGAGCGAACGGAAGTCGAGAACATCCTCGCCGCGCGTGAAATCCGTGATCGTGTCCTGGCCGAAGCCGGGCCCGAAGCTGAAGACATCGCGCCCGGCACCGCCGGTCAGGAGGTCGTCGCCGCCCTCCCCCCTGATCCAGTCGACCCCGGCGCCCCCGCTGATCCGGTTCGCGCGGCCGTCCCCGATCAGGAGGTCGTTGAACGCGCTCCCGGTGATGCCGGTCGCGGCGGGATCGATGGAGGTCACCGCCTCGGAGAGGGGCGGATCGGCCAGGAAGGTGGAAGCCCAGTGCCCGGCCATCTTCCGATAGCCGACATCGTTCGGGTGGATGCCGTCCCAGAGATCGGACAGCGCGACGCTCGGCATCTCGACGAGGCTCACGTCCTGGCCGCGAGCCGCGGCATCCGCCACGACGCTTCGGATGGCGGCGTTCACGTTGGCGACCTGCGTGGCGTATCCCGCGAGAGGCAGCAGGGTCGACACGTAGACATGCGTCGACGGGCTCGCCTGCGCGACGTGGTCGAGCATGCCGACGATCTCGGCCCGCACCGCGTCCTGCGGGTTGCTCTTGTAGAAGATGTCGTTGGTGCCGGCCATGAGGAGGATGGCACTCGGCGTGTAGGTCGCGAGCAGGCCCGGAAGGAGGGCCTGGATGTCGTCCCCGGTCTCCCCCGGATAGCCCGCATGCTGGGGATCGGGCACCTGGCCATTGCTGTTCGGCCCCACGAGATCGATCAGGCGCCCCTCCCGGACCACGTTCTCGTAGAAGAAGCCGCGATAGCCGTGCTCGTCCTGGCCGGGAGGCGCGTCGCCGTTCGTGATCGAGTCGCCGAGCGCCATCACCTTCGTCGAGAGCGACCAGTTCCCGCTCCCGAGATCGGCCCTGACGCCGCGGGCGGCGCCCGACAGGTCGAGCGCGCTCCCGCCGCTCCCGCCGCCTACCGTGAAAAGGAAGCTCTGCGCCACGGGCGTGGAGCCATCCTCGTTGCCGTCCTCGACCGAGACGGAGAACGACGGGGCTGCCGACGAGCCGTCATGGCGGAAGGAGACCTGCCCGTTCGAAAGCTGCTGCGGCGTGAAGGTCGTGGCCGAAGCCCCCGCCACCAGCACGCTCCCGCCAACGGCGGCCGAGACCCTGAAGGACACGCCTGTCGCGCTGTCGTCCGGGTCGGAATAGAAGAGGTCCGCGCTCGTCAGCACGTAAGTGCCGCCGCTGGAGACGGTTGCCCTCAGGTCGCCCGTGAGGCTCGGCGGGGTGTTGGACGGGGCGCCTCCGACGTTGAACACGAAGTTGCGCACGATGGGGGCGGAGCCATCCTCGTTGCCGTCCTCGACAAAGATCGTGAAGCCGCCGACCGGCTCGGAGCCATCGTGCCGATAGGTGAGCTGGCCCGAGGCGAATTGCGCAGCCGTGAAGGTGAAGACGCGCGAGCCGTTCAGGAAGATGTCGCCGTTGTTGATGTCGTCCACCTCGAAGGTGATGCCGGCAGGCCCGTCGTCGGGGTCGGTGTAGAAGAAGTCGCTCGTCGTGAACTGGTAGGTGCCGCCATCGGCGATGTTGGCCTGAAGGTCGCCGGTCAGGGTGGGCGCCACGTTGCCGCCCGCACCCGCCACCGTGAGTGCAAAGCTGCGCGCGACCGGCGCGGAGCCGTCCTCGTTCCCGTCCTCGACGGAGACGGAGAACGACGGGGCAATGGATGAACCGTCGTGGCGGAACGAGACCTGCCCGCTCGAGAGCTGCTGCGGTGTGAAGCTCGCGGCGGACGCCCCCGCCACCAGGAGGCTGCCGCCCGCGACTGCCGAAACCGCGAAGGACACGCCGGTCGCGCTGTCGTCCGGGTCGGAATAGAAGAGATCGGCGGTCGTCAGCACGTAGCTGCCGCCGCTGGAAACGGTCGCCCGCAGGTCGCCCGTGAGGCTCGGTGGCGTGTTCACCTGTCCGGTCGTCACGTTGAACACGAAGGTCTGCGCCACCGGCGCAGAGCCGTCTTCGTTCCCGTCCTCGACGAAGATCCGGAAGCTGCCGACGGGCTCCGTCCCGTCATGCCAGTATGAGATCTGGCCGGCCGCAAGCTGCTCGGCCGTGAAGCTCGAAACCGCCGAGCCGTTGCGCAGCACGAAGCCGTTATCGAGGTTGCTCACCCCGAAGGTGATGCCGGCCGGGCCGTCATCCGGGTCGGTGTAGAAGAAGTCGCTGGTCGTGAACTGGTAGGTCGTCCCGTTCGCGATGGTCGCCTGGAGATCGCCCGTGAGTGTCGGGGCGACGTTGCCCTGGCCGGCCGTGAGTTGGACCGAAGCGAGCGCGCTCGCGATCGCCTGGCCGCCATTTGCGGTGCCGTCGCCGTCATTGAGCGTGAAGGTGATCTGGCGGGGCGATGTTGGGCTGCCGGTTCCGGTCGCAAAGCCGATATGCTGGAGCAGCGTCTGGACGTTCGCGGGCGTGGCGCTCGTGTTCAGGCTGACGACAAGGTCCGCGCCGTTCGTCCCGCCGGATACCGTCCCGATGCTCGTCCCACCGACGCGGACGGTCCCGCTCGAGAGCGTCACGGTCGTGTCCGTGACGATGCGGAGTTGGTCTCCGGCCGAGCCGTTCTCCGTGAAGCCGACGCGAAGCGATCCCCCGCCGAAATTCGCGGAGTCGATGTCCGCGACGAGGGCAGCCGGGGCGATCTTCGCGAGGGCGCCGCCGGTCTGGTAGGAGAGCGCGGCGCCCGTGCCTGCAGCGGCGCCATTCAGGTCCATGCTCGGGGCGTCGTTGACGCGCGTGATGGACAGGCTCGCATCGCGCGAGAGGCTCGCCTCCGTCCCGTCGCTCGCCACCACGCGGACCGTTCGCGCCGCGGTGGACGGCTGGTCGCTCCCGTTCTCGTAGACGATGCCGCGGAGGATCGCTTGGTACGTCGCGGCAGACGCGCTGCCCGCGATGCTCAGCACGCCGGTGCTCGCGGCGTAGGAGACGGCGAGCCCGGCAGCTGTCGCGGCGCTCGCGGCGGCGGCGTCGAGGCTCAGCCGCTCGAGCGCATTGCCGTCCGGGCGGGACAGGAGCGTCGCCGTGAGCGAACCAAGGCTGGTCGTATCGGGATCGGTCAGCGTCGCGGCCGGCGCCACGAGGGTGGAGCGGTTCTCGATGAACGTTGCGGAGGCGCCCGTTCCCGAGGCGCTTCCGTTCAGGTCCAGCACCGGCCGGTCGTTCACGGGCGTGACCGAGACGGCGTCCGTCCGCACGGTGCCGGCGAGATCGACCGTGATCGTCTGGCTCGTCGCCGGCGTGTCGCTCAGATCGGAATAGGTGAGGTTCCGCAGCACGGTCTGCACCCGGGCCGCCGTCGCGTTGCTGTTGAACGCGATCACGAGGTCGGCGCCGTTGCTGCCGCCTGAGACCGAGCCGACCGTGACGCCGCCGACCCGGACGCTCGTGCCCGAGAGGCTCACGCCGCTGCCGAAGCCGATCAGCGCCTCCGGAAGCAGTCCGGACAAGCGCAGCGCCTGGCCGTTGAAATTGCCGCTCGCGCTCAGCGTCGCGCTCGGCGCGAGGAGAATGGCGGATGCCCCCTCCTGGTAGCTCCTGCTCTCGTTGAGCCCGGCGCCGGAGCCGTTCAGATCGAAGGTCGTGACGGTGGCCATCTCGCGCCCCCAGGACCGAAGGTGCTCGGCACCTCAGCGGATCAGAGAGGGCTCCTCGATCGCATGGATCCTTCGATTCGAGGCGAGTGCTTTGGTAGTAAGCTGAGGCAAATCCGATCTATCAGCCGGATACCAGGTCGCAAAACCGGATATCAGGAGATCACGCCGCAGTTGTTCTCCGCTCTTCGACCTAGATAGTCTTGGTATCAACCTCGAACTACGCAGCCCCAGACTGCCCCGATCCGGCTGGACCGGACAGGGCCGGTCCCTATTTCCCGTACAGGTATTCCGGCAGCCAGAGAGCCATGCCGGGCCAGAGATAAATGATGATCATGCAGAGCACGACGACGGCCATGTAGGGCATCATGCCAGCGAAGATCTGGTTCAGCGTGACGTGCGGCGGCGCGACGCCGCGGAGATAGAAGGCCGACATTGCCACGGGAGGCGACAGGAAGGCCGCTTGCAGGTTCACGAAGACGAGGACGCCCCACAGGATCGGATCGATGCCGAAATGCTGAAGCAGCGGCAGGAAGATCGGAACGAAGATGATGATGATCTCCGTCCATTCCAGCGGCCATCCGAGTATGAAGATGATCGCCTGGGACAGGAGCATGAACTGCGTCGGCGTGAGGTCGAGGGACAGGACCCAGCGCTCCAGGAGCGCCTGGCCGCCAAGGAGCGCGAATACGGCGGAAAAGAGTGCCGAGCCGACAAAGAGCCAGCACACCATCGCCGTCGTCTTGGCGGTCAGAAAAACGGCCTCTTTCGTCCGCTTCCAGTTCAGCGTGCGGGCGAAGAGGGCGAGCAAGAAGGCGCCGGCTGCACCGATCGCGGCCGACTCCGTCGCGGTGGTGATTCCGAGAAGGATCGCGCCGAGCACCAGCGCGATGAGGATCGCCATCGGCAGGACGGAGCTCGAGAGCAGCTTCACGACCTGCAGCTTCTCGGCCGTCATCCGGGCGTAGTAGCGAGCGAGCGCGAGGACGGCGACGACCGCCAGGACCCCGAACGTCACGTAGAATGTGGTGGAGACGCTGACCTCGGCGGCGACGGGAGCCGCGGCGGGCGCTCCGAGTTGTTCGAGGCCTTCCGGCACTTCCTCGACGCGCGCGAACGGATAGACGACGACGTACCACCACCAGAGGCTCAGAATGCCGGCCACGAGCCCTAGCGGAATGAGGCTGGCGGCGAAGTTCCCCACGATGTGCCGATAACGGATCGGGCCCGCATCCGTGCTGATCGACAAGGCCTTCGCGGGGGAGGCCAGCGCGGCTGCGAGTCCGCGCACCATGTTCATCGGATAGACCGTCTGGAAGCGGCGGATCCAGTCGGGGACCGGAATGCGCGTCGCTTCCTCCGGCAGCGCCGGAGCGAGCGACGGGTTCAGCATCGTCCGGCCGATCACGTAGAGAATGTAGAGGAAGGCCAGGAACAGGCCGGGAAACATCGCGGCCGCATAGAGCTTCACGACGGACTGGCCGGCGACCGCGGCGTAGACGATGATCATCACCGAGGGCGGGATCAGGATGCCGAGCGTCCCGCCGGCCGTGATAACCCCCGCCGCGATCCGCGTATCGTAGCCCGCGCGCAGCATCGGCTGGAGCGCGACCACCCCCATCAGGACCACGACGGCGCCGACCAGACCCGTCGCCATGCCCCAGAATGCGCAGACGGCCAACGTGGTGACGGCAAGCGAGGCCGGCACTCGCCGAAAGGCGAGTTGCACGGAGTAAAACATCTTGTCGACGAGGGCCCCGCGTTCCATCACGTAGCCCATCAGCACGAAGAGCGGGATCGCGATCAGGACGTCGTTCGTCATCGCACCGTAGGTGCGCTGGACCATCAGATCGAAGATGCGGTTGTCGAGTAGCGCCTGCCCCGGGACATAGAAGGCGTAGAAGCCGAACATCATCCCGAGGCCCATCAGCGTGAAGGCCGTCGGGAACCCCATCATGATCGCGACCACGATGAGGCCGAGCATCACAAGCCCGAGCGCGGGATCGCCGATCATGACTGGAGCTCGCTGCCCATGCCGCGTTGACGGGCGGTTTCGTCGATCTTCTGTGCGCGAGCGATCGCCGCACGGCGGGTGTCGTCATCGACCAGGGTCGATTGGGAAAGCTGCTCCTCGATCACGTCCATCTCGGCGGCATCCTTCAGCCTCGATGGCCAGACGCCAGTCTTGAGCGTGACGAGACAACGGACGATCTCGGCCGCGCCCTGGAGCAGGATCAGGGCACCCGAGATCGGGATCATCGCTTTGAAGTGATAGATGGGCGGCCCGTCCGCGGTCGTCGTCGAGTGCTCGCCGATGCGCCAGGACAAGGCTGCATAATCGTAGCCGGCCCAGAGCAGGGCCAGGATCCCAGGCACGAAGAAGACGAGATACAGCACGAGGTCGAGCGCTGCCTGAGTGCGGGGACGCATCGACGAATAGAGGAAGTCGCCCCGAACATGGGCGTTCTGCGCCAGCGTGTAGGCCCCGGCCAGCATGAAGAGCGTGCCGTAGAGGATGTTCATGGCGTCGAAGATCCACGCCGTGGGCATGTTCAAGATGTACCGCTTGAACACTTCCGCGCAGACCAGCAGCATCAGGGCGATGATGAGCCAGGCCGCGGCCTTGCCCACGAAGGTGCTGACGGCATCGACGCCATGGATCAGTCGCTGAACATTCATCCGGGCTGTCGCACTGCTGAGGCTTCCGTAGCGAAAGACGCCGCCCGACCATCGGCCGAGCGGCGCCCGCCATCCCGAAACCTGGCTTAGATCTTCTTGGCGGCGGCGTTCTGGCCGAAGTAGTGGTCGTAGGCCATCCGCCGGTTGACGACCGTGTCCTGCTCCCACTTCGTCGCCCGCTGCGCGAAGGCGAGCTGCGACTGCAGGATCTCCTTGAACAGCGCGTTCTCGCCCGCCTTCTTCTTCACGACGTCGTCATAGACCTCGAGCTGCTTCTTCAGGATCGCATCCGGCGTCTTGTAGAAGCGCACGCCGCCCTGGGCGAGCTCGGCATAATCCTTCGAATAGCGGTCGATGGCCTTCCAGGCCATGTCCTGCGAGGCCGCCTCGGTCGCGTTCAGGATGATCGCCCGCATCTTCTCGGGCATGGCGTCGAATTTCGCCTTGCTCCACAGCACCTCGAAGCTTTCGGCGTTCTGATGGTAGCTCTGCAGCATCGAGACCTTCGACACGTCCGGGAAGCCCAGCGCGCGGTCGGAGGAGGCGTTGTTGAACTCGGCCGCGTCGAGCAGGCCGCGATCCATGGCGGAGACGATCTCGCCGCCCGGCAGGGCGTTCACGGCCGAGCCCATGCCCTGGAACACGTCGATCGAGATGCCGACGGTGCGGAACTTGAGGCCCTGCAGGTCCTCCGCCTTGGCGACCGGCTTCTTGAACCAGCCGAGCGGCTGCGTCGGCATCGGACCGTAGGGCATCGACACGACGTTCGCGCCGATCGAGCTGTAGAGCTTCTCGAGAAGCTCCTTGCCGCCGCCGTATTTGTGCCAGGCGAGCAGCATGTTGGCGTCCATCGCGAAGCCTGGGCCCGAGCCCCAGAGCGCGAGCGCCGTCTGCTTCCCGTAGTGATAGACCATCACGCCATGGCCGCCATCGAGCGTGCCCTTGGACACGGCGTCGAGCAGGCCGAAGGCGGGGACGACCGCGCCGGCAGGCAGGACCTCGATCTTCAGGTCGCCGCCGGTCATGTCGTTGATCTTCTTCGCGTAATCCAACGCGAATTCGTGGAAGATGTCCTTGGAGGGCCAGGTGCTCTGGAAGCGCATGCTGATCGGGCCCTGCGCCTTGGCGACCGTCGGCGCCGCCAAGCCGGCCGCCGTTGCGACCGCTGCCCCCGTCAGAAACTTGCGTCTACTGCCCTTCTGCTCGGTCATCCGTTTCCTCCTGATCTCCGGCAGTTATTTCCGCCGGTTATCGGAGCAACTAAGGACCAATATCACCGCATGACAAGCGCGATTGCGGTCATCGAGCCTAGGCTTTTGGTCTTGGTACCTGCAGTTTCGGGGCCGGACTTGCGGTCCGGCCCCGAGTGGAAATCGGCCTAGTCGCAGATCTCGCGCGGGCGCACGTCCCAACCCCAGCCGGGTACCCAGACGCGGCGATGCACGACGTAGCACTCGCCATAGACGGGCACCGGCGGCGGCGGGGCGTAATAGGCCGGCGGCGGCCCGTAGGCCGGACGCGCAGCCGAGGCGATCGCGGCACCGGCGGCCACGCCGCCGAGGATGCCGACCGCAGCGGCGGCGCCGGGGCTCCAGCCGCGGCCGTAATAGCCGCCGGCCTCGGCCGGGATGCTAGCAGCAATCGTGACCGCGGCGATGCCTGCGGCCGCGGCGGCGATCTTCAGGGAAGCCATGGCGAACACTCCTCCTGGTCAGCCCCAGGGGCTATGCGGGCTTCGAGACGGCAGGATCGCACGGCCGGGCTAACGGCTTGGTGAATGCGCCTTCGGCGGAGAGTTCAGGATTGGGACGCGCCGGGCGGGACTGCCCCAAGAGGCAGCACGTCGCCCGAAAGTCGGGCTGCCGGGTCGCTTGACACCGCCCCAAGGCGGCGGAAGATTGTTAGTGTACAAATGAAATTCGGGGCCGGCCGGTCATGTATCTTCGACCGAGTACGCTGAGCGAAGCCTGCGAGGTCCTCGCGCAGCGGCCTGTGCAGATCCTGTCCGGAGGCACCGACGTGTTTCCGGCCCTCGTCGACCGTCCCGCCCCGGAGACGGTGCTCGACATCTCGGGCGTGGAGGAGCTGCGAGGCATCGTCCAGACCGAGAGCGAGATCCGCATCGGCGCCCGGACGACCTGGTCCGAGCTCGCCCGGGCCGAATTGCCCCCGGCTTTCGACGCATTGCGGGCGGCCGCGCGGGAAGTCGGCTCGGTCCAGATCCAGAACGTGGCGACGATCGCGGGCAATCTCTGCAACGCTTCCCCGGCCGCGGACGGCGTGCCGCCGCTCCTAATCCTCGATGCCGAGGTGGAGCTCGCCAGCCGCGCCGGCCTTCGCCGGCTGCCCCTCGGGGAGTTCGTGCTCGGCAATCGCCGGACGGCGCGCAACCCGGACGAGATCCTGTCGGCCGTGATCGTCTCGCGTGCGCGGACGGGCGGCCGCTCCGCCTTCGTGAAGCTCGGCGCGCGACGCTACCTCGTCATCTCGATCGCCATGGTGGCCGCGAGGCTGGCGACGGATGGGGAACGCCGTATCCGGGAGGCCGCCTTTGCGGTCGGTTCCTGCTCGGCCGTGGCCCAGCGGCTGCCGGCCCTCGAGGCGGAGCTCGTGGGCCGGCTCGCCGGACCCGGGCTCGTGTCGCTTGTCCGGGCGGAGCATCTCTCCGGGCTCTCCCCCATCGACGACGTGCGCGGCAGCGCCTCCTACCGCCTCGATGCCGCGCACGAACTGGTCGGCCGCGCGCTCGACCTCTGCCTGCAGGAGCGCGCCCATGCGGCATGAGGGCAAACCGATCGGATTCGTGCTGAACGGCCGGCCCGTCGCGAGCGCCTCGCCGCCCATCGCCCGGCTGACACGGGTGCTGCGGGACGAACTCGGGCTCACCGGCACCAAGGTCGGATGCGATGCCGGCGATTGCGGCGCCTGCACAGTGCTGCTGGATGGCGAGCCCGTCTGCGGCTGCCTCGTCGCCTGCGGCCAGGCCGACGGGCGAAACGTCACGACGATCGAGGGCCTCACCGAGGCCAGCGAAACGGCTCAATCGCTGCAGCGGGCTTTCCTGCGCCACGGCGCGGCGCAATGCGGGATGTGCACGCCCGGCATGATCGTGGCCGGGACGGCGCTGCTGGAGCGCAACGCCTCTCCGTCCGAGGCGGAGGTCGCCGACGCGATCGGCGGGGTGCTCTGCCGCTGCACCGGCTATCGCAAGATCATCGACGCCGTTCTCGACCATGCAGGCAGCCCTGCCTGCCCCGCCCCGGATGCCGGCGCGGCGGTCGGCGCGCGGATCGAGCGCCTCGACGGTGTCCGCAAGGTGGAGGGCCGCGACCCGTTCGGCGCCGATGCCTGTCCGGCCGACGCGCTCGTGCTCCGGGTCATCCGCAGCCCCCATCACCGCGCATCCTTCGCATTCGAGGACCTCGAAGCCTATGCGGCCGCGAACGGCATCGCAGCGGTTCTCATTGCCCGGGACGTCCCCGGCCGCAATCGCTACGGGGTCATCCCGCCCTTCGCCGACCAGCCCGCCTTCGCCGAGCGCGAGGCGCGGTTCCGCGGCGAGGCGGTCGCCGCGATCGTCGGAGACGCGAAGACCGTCGAGGCTCTCGACCTCGCCGCCTTCCCGGTGACCTGGACGGCGCTCCCGGCCCACACGACGCTGGATTCAGCGCTCGCGCCCGGCGCCGACCTCGTCCATCCGGAGCGGGCCGGGAACGTGCTCGTCCGGGGCCGGGTCGTCCGCGGCGACGTGGAGGAGGGCCTGGCCGCCGCCGATGCGATCGTCGAGGGCGAGTTCGAGACCGGCTTCGTCGAACATGCGCCGATCGAGCCGGAGGCGGGCTGGGCGCGCCGGGTCGGCGACCGGGTCGAGATCGCGGCCTGCACGCAATCGCCCTACATGGACCGCGACGACGTCGCGCTGATCCTCGGGATCGAACCGGAGCAGGTGCGCGTCATCCCGACCGCGGTGGGCGGCGGGTTCGGCACCAAGCTCGACCTTTCCGTGCAGCCCTTCCTGGCACTCGCGGCCTGGACGCTGGGCGCGCCCGTGCGGATGACCTATTCCCGACCCGAATCCATGATGACGACCACCAAGCGCCACCCTGGCCGCATGCAGGTCCGGGCCGCCGCCAGGAAGGATGGCCGGATCGTCGCGCTCGACTTCGCCGGCGACTTCAACACGGGCGCCTATTCATCCTGGGGCCCGACGGTCGCGAACCGCGTGCCCGTCCACGCCTCCGGCCCCTATCTCGTGCCGAACTACCGCGCCCTCACCCGGGCCGTGCACACGCACCTCGTCCCGGCCGGCGCCTTCCGCGGCTTCGGCGTGCCGCAGGCCTCGGTCGCCGTCGAGCAGCTCTATGACGAGCTCGCCGACGGGATCGGCATGGACCGGCTCGAATTCCGGATCCTGAACGCCCTCACGGGCGACCAGCCGACCGTCACCGGGCAGATCCTCGGGGAAGGCGTCGGCATCCGGGCCTGCCTCGAGGCGCTCCGCCCGCACTGGGAGCGGGCGCGGCGCGAGGCGGCGGCGTGGAATGACTTGGCTGCCGTCAACGACCAGCTCGCGACCTCCCCTCCCCCTCGTGGGGAGGGGTCAGGGGGTGGGGGGCCGGAAGACGCCCGCTGCCGGTCTTCATCCGGCTCGCCCCCCACCCCGGATCGCGCTTCGCGCGACTCGGCCCTCCCCACGAGGGGGAGGGCAAGCCACCTTCGCCGCGGCGTCGGCGTCGCGGGCATGTGGTACGGCTGCGGCAACACCTCCATGTCGAACCCTTCCACGATGCGCATCGGCATCCGGCCCGATGGACGCATCGCCCTGCATCAGGGGGCGGTCGATATCGGCCAGGGCTCGAACACCATCATCCCGCAGATCGCCGCCGACGCGCTCGGCGTGTCGCTCGATGCTTTCGACATCGTGTCGGCCGATACGGACCTGACGCCGGATTGCGGCAAGACCTCCGCCTCGCGCCAGACCTTCATCACCGGCAAGGCGACCGAGCTCGCCGGACGGGCGCTCCGGGCCGAGATCCTGCGGCTCGCCAATGCCGGCGAGGAGGCCCGCATCGTTCCGGGCGCAGGCGAGATCTGCGTGCAGGACGGCGACCATACGCGCCGCATTCCCATGGCGGAGCTCGAGACCGACGAGCATGGCTACGTCCTCTCTGCCGAGCGCAGCTTCGATCCGCCGACCACCCCGCTCGATGCCGACGGACAGGGCGAGCCCTACGGGCTCTACGGCTTTGGCGCCCACCTGGCCGAGATCGAGGTCGATACCCGGCTCGGCACCGTGAAGGTGCTCAAGATCACGGCCGCGCACGATGTCGGGCGTGCCATCAACCCGACCCTCGTCGAAGGCCAGATCGAGGGCGGCGTAGCCCAGGGGCTCGGCCTCGCCCTGATGGAGGAGTTCCATCCCGGCCGCGGCGAGAACCTGCACGACTACCTGATCCCGAGCGCCGGCGACGTGCCGCCGGTCGAATCCATCCTCGTCGAGGAGGCCTCGCCTGCCGGACCGTTCGGCGCCAAGGGGATCGGCGAGCAGGCCCTCATCCCGACCGCGCCGGCGATCCTCAACGCCATCCACGACGCGACCGGGGCCCGCATCCGCCGGGTCCCGGCGACCCCGGACCGCGTGCTCGCGGCGATCAGGGCCGCGATGTCCTCCCCCTCGAGGGGAGGACCGAGTCGCGCCGAAGGCGCGAACCGAGGTGGGGGGCGGGACGAGGACGCCCCGGCCGTCGCGCCAAGTCCGGCACTCCCCCCACCCGGCTCGGCTTCGCCGAGTCCGCCCTCCCCTCGAGGGGGAGGGATGGTGTCGCCATGAGCGCCGAACTCAGCCCCCCTGCCCCGAAGCCTGCGGACGACCGCATCCGCTGCGACGCGTGCCCGGTCATGTGCTACATCCGGCCTGGCCAGGCCGGGGCGTGCGACCGCTACGCCAACCAGGATGGCGAGCTGATCCGCGTCGACCCGCACGTGGTGCTGGAGCGTGTCGTCGAGGCCGGCGGCAACATCGTGCCCTTCTCGGCCAATGCCGATGCCTGGGACGGTCGCGTCGTCGGCGAGCCCACCACCTTCGTGACGGCGATCGGCGCGGGCACGACCTATCCGGACTACAAGCCCGCACCCTTCATCGTCGCCTCCGAGGTGGACGGCGTCGACATGGTCACGGTCGTGACCGAAGGGATCTTCTCGTATTGCGGCGTGAAGGTGAAGATCGACACCGACCGCCATCTCGGCCCCGAGCGCTCCCTCGTGCGGGCCGCCGGCGAGCCGGTCGGGCATGTGACGACGGGCGAATACGGCTCGCAGATGCTGTCGCTCGGCGGCGTCAATCACCTGACCGGCGGCTCGAAGAAGGAAGGCCGGGTCACCTGCGACACGCTGCTGGCGCTCTGCAACGGCCAGGCGGTCGAGCTCACGATCGACGGCGGCTCGAACCTCACCGTCCAGGCCGGGAAGCCGCCTCTCGTCAACGGCCAGCTCGAGGAGCGGATGCGGGTCGGGTGCGGCTCGGCCACGATCGGGATGTTCGCCAAGCAGTGGGAAGGCTTCGTGGACGAGGTGGTGGTGGTCGACGACCACATCACCGGCATCCTGTCCGAGCACCAGGCGGGCAAGGTGCTCGGCATTCCGGATACGGGCATCAAGATCAAGGGGCGGCGCTCGACACCCGGCCGCTACTTCCAGGTGGCGGAGCCCGGGACGGGCTGGGGCGGCACGGACATCTCCGACCCGCTCTCGATCCTCCAGCCCTTCGACCCCAAGGTCGCGAGGCCCGGGCTGACCATGCTGATGACCTCCACCACGGGCGAGCATTCGGCCTATTTCGTCCTCGACGAGGCGCTTCGCCCGGTCGAAACCGAGATGCCGGACCAGCTGCGCCGCTCCGTCGAGCTGATCCGGGAGAATTGCGAGCCCGCTCTCTCGACGGTCCTCTTCATGGCCGGGGCCGGCGGCTCGCTGCGCTCCGGCGTGACGGAAAATCCCGTGCGGCTGACGCGCTCGGTGAAGGACACGCTGACGCTCGTCACCTGCGGCGGCGCGCCGACCTATGTCTGGCCGGGCGGTGGGATCACCTTCATGGTCGACGTCACGCGCGTGCCGGAGAACGCCTTCGGCTACGTGCCGACACCGGCGCTGGTCGCCCCGATCGAATTCACGCTGCGGCTGGAGGATTACGAGCGCCTGGGCGGCCACATGAGCGAGGTGCGGCGGCTCTCGGAGGCGCACGGGCTCTCCCCCGAGCGCCGTTCGGTGCGGCCGCGGAGCGACAATCCCTGGCCGCTCGGCCCGTCGGACCCGCGCAGGCTCGCCGGATGAGAGCGCAGGCCCGCATGCTCCCGGACGGTCGCCGCCTGCACCTGCAGGACGGCCCGATCGATCTCGTCCTGGAGGCCGTCGGGTCGCCGGCCGGGGTGCAGGCCGCCTATGCGGCAGCAATCCGGCGGTTCGAGACGGTGCTCGACGAGCTCTGCGCCGAGCTCGGTGAGTTGCGAGCTCCCTTCCATCGCAGCCGTCGCTTTTCGGGCCCGGTTGCGCGCCGCATGCAGGCGGCGGTGTCGCCCTATGGCGAGGGATGCTTCATCACGCCGATGGCGGCCGTGGCGGGGAGCGTCGCGGAGGAGATCCTGGGCGCGATGGTCGCGGCGGCGCCGCTCGCACGCGCATCGGTGAACAATGGCGGCGACATCGCCCTTCATCTGGCAACCGGCGAAAGCCTGCGGATCGGCCTCGTCGACCGGCCGGACCGCCCGGGCCTGTTCGGCTCGGCCACGATCCGGTCCGGCGATCCGGTACGCGGGATCGCGACGAGCGGCTGGCGCGGCCGCTCCTTCTCGCTCGGGATCGCGGACGCCGTCACGATCCTGGCCGACCCGGCCGCGCAGGCCGATGCCGCCGCGACGATCGTGGCGAACGCCGTGGACCTGCCCGGCCATCCGGCCGTCGCCCGCCTCCCGGCCCGTGAGGTGCAGAACGATTCCGACCTCGGCGACCTCCCAGTGACGCGCGGCGTCGGCGCCCTCGCCCCGGGCGAGACCGACGAGGCGCTGGCGCGCGGCCTCGCCCGTGCCGAGCAGCTGATCGGGCGCGGCCTCATCCGGGCGGCGGCGCTGCACCTTCAGGGAAGAACCGCACTCACCAGTGACGTGCATTCGGGCGCGACACAGGCATTGGAAGCAGCGTGATGAAAGCCAGGATCCGCAAGATCGTGACCGTGGTCGAGGAGACGCTCACCGAGATGGGCCAGCCCGTCTCGCCCCCGACGCGGCGGGCCGCGGCAGTCGCGGTGGTCGAGAACCCCTATGCCGGCCGCTACGTCGAGGACCTGTCCGAGCTGGTCGATGTCGGCGAGGAGCTCGGACAGCTTCTGACCGAGCGCGCCGTGGCCGCGCTCGGCATCGAGGGCGCGAAGGCGCAGAGCTACGGCAAGGCGGCTGCGGTCGGAGAGAACGGCGAGCTGGAGCATGCGGCCGCGATCCTTCACCCGAAGCTCGGCGCCCCGGCCCGGAAAGTGCTTGGGAAAGGTGCTGCGCTGATCCCGTCGTCCAAGAAGCGCGGCGGACCCGGGGTGCCGTTCGACGTGCCGCTCGGCCATAAGGATGCGGCCTTCGTGCGCAGCCACTTCGACGGCATGGAAATCCGGGTCGCGGATGCGCCGCGGGCGAACGAGATCGTGGTCGCGGTCGCGGTGACGGATTCGGGGCGCCCGCTGCCGCGTGTGGGCGGGCTGACGGTGGCTGAGGTAAAGGGCGAGGACGGGTTGCGGTAACAGCCCTCACGGGCTCCAATCGGCATCTAACCAGAAGGAAACAGGGGCATGAAGACAGGATCAGTATGGCTGGCGGCCTTCGCCGCCTCCGCCACGCTCGGGGCCGCGGCTCCCGCGCTCGCCCAGCAGGGCGAGATCAAGATCGGCGAGATCAACTCCTATTCCGGCCTGCCTGCCTTCACGGAGCCCTATCGCAAGGGCTGGCAGCTCGCCGTCGAGGAGATCAACAAGGCCGGCGGCGTTCTCGGCAAGAAGCTCGTCGTCATCTCGAAGGACGATGCCGGCAAGCCGGCGGATGCCTTGACGGCCGCCAACGAGCTCGTCTCGCGCGAGAAGGTCGACATGCTGGCCGGCGCGTTCTTCTCGCATGTCGGCCTCGCCCTTGCCGACTACGCCAAGCAGAAGCAGGTCTTCTATCTCGCGGGCGAGCCGCTGACGGATGCGATGGTCTGGTCGGCCGGCAACAAGTACACGTTCCGGCTGCGGCCCTCGAACTACATGCAGGCCGCGATGCTGGCCGAGGAGGCCGCAAAGCTCCCGGCCAAGAAGTGGGCGACGATCGCGCCGAACTACGAGTACGGCCAGTCGGCGGTCGCGGTCTTCAAGCAGCTCCTCTCGGCCAAGCGCCCGGATATCGAGTGGGTCGGCGAGCAATGGCCGCCGCAGGGCAAGATCGATGCTGGCCCGGTCGTCCAGGCCATCGCCGCCCTGAAGCCCGACGCGATCCTCAACGTCACCTTCGGGCCCGACCTCGTGAAGCTCGTGCGCGAGGGCAATTCCCGCGGGCTGTTCAAGGACCGCTCCGTCGTCTCGTTCCTGACGGGCGAGCCGGAATATATCGACCCGCTGAAGGAGGAGACGCCGGAGGGCTGGATCGTCACGGGCTATCCCTGGGATAGCGTGAAGACGCCCGAGCACGACACCTTCCTCAAGGCGTATCAGGCGAAGTTCAACGACTATCCGCGCCTCGGCTCGATCGTCGGCTACGCCCTGATCAAGTCGGCTGCCGCGATCATCGCAAAGGCGGGCTCGACCGATACCGAGAAGATGATCGAGGCCGCGCGCGGGGTCGAGTTCGACACGCCCTTCGGCAAGTCGATGTTCCGGGCCGCCGACCACCAGGCGACGCTCGGCGCCTTCGTCGGCAAGACCGCGGTGAAGAACGGCCGGGGCGTCATGGTCGACAGCATTTACCGCAACGGCGCCGACTACCTCCCGAGCGAGGAGGAAGTGAAGAAGATGCGGCCGCAGAGCTGACGCAACGCTGTCCTCGCCGGGCTTGTCCCGGCGACCCCGATCGGAACGGCAACACGCATCGGGATGGCCGGGCCAAGCCCGGCCATGACAAGCCTGGGAGTAGTTCGTGGACTTTATCGTCGTCCAGTTCCTGACCGGCCTCGCGGGCGCCTCGTCGCTCTTCCTGGTCGCGTCCGGCCTGTCGATCATCTTCGGCGTGACGCGCATCGTGAACTTCGCTCACGGCGCGTTCTACATGCTGGGCGCCTACATCGCGTACACGCTGACCGAACGCTGGTCGGGCGCGCTCGGGTTCTGGGGCGGGCTGCTCGCCGCGGCGCTGGCCGTCGCCGTCATTGGTGCCATCGTCGAGATCGTGCTCCTGCGCAGGATCTACCGTGCGCCGGAGCTGTTCCAGCTGCTCGCGACCTTCGGCGTAACCCTGATCGTCCAGGATCTCTCCGTGCTGATCTGGGGGCCGGAGGACCTGGTCGGCCGCCGTGCGCCGGGGTTCCGGCAATCGGTCGAGATCATGGGCCAGTCCGTCCCGAGCTACGACCTGCTGCTGATCGCCCTCGGGCCCATCGTGCTCGGCGGGCTCTGGCTCCTCTTCCACAAGACCCGCTTCGGCGTGCTCGTGCGGGCCGCGACGCAGGACCGCGACATGGTCGCGGCGCTCGGCGTGAACCAGCGCTGGCTGTTCACCGGCGTCTTCGCGCTGGGCGTGTTCCTGGCCGCGCTCGGCGGCGCACTCCAGCTTCCGCGCGACGCCGTCAGCCACACGATGGACCTGCGCATCATCGTGGAGGTCTTCGTCGTCGTCGTCATCGGCGGGCTCGGCAGCGTCGGCGGGGCCTATCTCGCCGCCCTCCTCGTCTCCGAACTCAACGCCTTCGGCATCCTCATCATGCCGACGATCTCGCTCGTGCTCGTCTTCCTGGTGATGGCCGTGGTGCTGGTGGTCCGGCCCTACGGGCTGTTCGGGAAACCCGAGGGTCCGCAGCGCACGGCCGTCGGCGGGCTGATCCGGCCCTGGCGCCCCTTCTCGCGCAATGAGCAGATCGGCGTTGCGGCTCTGGTCGCCGTCGCGGCGCTGCTGCCGCTCGTCACCGGGAGCTACCTCCTGTCGGTCGGGACGGAGATCCTCATCTTCGCGCTCTTCGCCGCGAGCCTGCAGCTCATCATGAGCGCGGGCGGCATCGCGTCCTTCGGGCATGCGGCCTATTTCGGCCTCGGCGCCTATGGGGCGGCCCTGGCGGCGAAATCGCTCGCCCTGCCCTTCCCGGCCGCGCTCGCGTCCGGGGTCGCGCTCGGCACGCTCGGCGCGGCCATCTTCGGCTGGTTCTGCGTCCGGCTCTCCGGCGTCTACTTCGCCATGCTGACGCTCGCCTTCGCGCAGATCGCCTGGTCGATCGCCTTCCAGTGGACGAGCGTGACCGGCGGCGACAACGGCCTCCTCGGCATCTGGCCGCCGAGCTGGGCCTCCAGCCCGGCCGTGTTCTACTGGATCGCCCTGGCGGTCGCGGTGATCGGCGTTGCGGCCATCCGCGCGGTCATCTTCTCGCCCTTCGGCTACGCCCTCCGTGCCGTACGGGATTCGGCCCTGAGGGCCGAGGCGATCGGCATCGGCCGGCGCCGCGTGCAATGGACGGCCTTCGTGATCGCGGGCGGCTTCGCGGCGCTTGCGGGCGCGCTCTTCGCCTACCTCAAGGGCAGCGTCTTCCCCGACAATCTCGGCATTCCGCTCTCCGTCGACGGCCTCGTCATGGTGCTGCTCGGCGGCGTCGAGACGGTGTCCGGCGCCGTCGTCGGCGCGGCCGTCTACCGGGCGCTCAGCGTGCTCCTGATGAGCCAGACCGACTATTCGAAGCTCGTCCTCGGGATGCTGATCGTGATCCTCGTCGTGGCCTTCCCGCGCGGCATCGTCGGCTCGCTCCAGGCGATCCTGCCGCGGCTCCGCGCCAGCCGCCCTGCGCCGCTCGCGAAGGCCGCCCTGGGGCCAGCCGAATGACTGCCTCTCTCCTCTCCGTCGAGCACCTCTCGAAGGCCTATGGCGGCGTGAAGGCCGTCCAGGACGTCTCGCTCACGCTGGAGCGGGGCGAGCTCCTGGCGCTGATCGGACCGAACGGCGCGGGCAAGTCCACTTGCTTCAACATGCTCAACGGGCAGGTGAAGGCCGATTCCGGGCGCATCCGCATCGAAGGCCAGGATACGACGGGGCTCGATCCGCGCCGGGTCTGGAAGCTCGGCGTCGGGCGCACCTTCCAGATCACGGCGACCTTCGGGTCCATGACGGTGCGCGAGAACGTCCAGGTCGGGCTTCTCGCCCGCCATGGCGCCCTCGGCAGGATGGTGGGCTTCGCGACCCGCTCCTACGCCCGGGAGGCGGACGAGTTGCTGGCCCTCGTCGGCATGCAGGAGGCCGCCGATCGCCCCTCCGGCGAACTCGCCTATGGCGACCTGAAGCGCCTCGAGCTCGCCGTCGCGCTGACGAACGACCCGTCGCTTCTCCTGATGGACGAGCCGACGGCCGGCATGGCGCCGGGCGACCGTGTCGAGCTGATGCGGCTCGCCGCCGAGATCGCGAGGGCGCGCCGCATCGGCATCCTCTTCACCGAGCACGACATGGACGTCGTCTTCGAGCATGCCGACCGCATCATGGTGCTCGACCGCGGGCGCATCATCGCCACCGGCACGCCGGAGACCGTCCGGCGCGACCCGAAGGTCCGGGCCGTCTATCTCGGCGAGGGCCACCTCTACCACGACGCGCCGGCGGGAGCGGCGGCATGAAGCTCCAGGTTTCCAATCTCAACGCCTGGTACGGCCCGGCGCACATCCTGTTCGACCTCGACCTGAACGTCGGCGACGGCGAGGTGGTGGCGCTGCTCGGGCGCAACGGCGCGGGCAAGTCGACCACGTTCAAGTCGCTCGTGGGACTGCTGGAGCGACGCTCCGGCCGCATCGTCTACGAGGGCCACGACCTCTCGGGCAGGCCAACTCACGAGATCGTCCGGGCCGGGCTCGGCTATGTTCCGGAAGACCGGCGCATCTTCACCGAGCTGACCGTCGAGGAGAACCTGGAGGTCGGGCGCCAGCCGCCGCGCAAGGGTGCGCCGACCTGGACGGCCGAGAAGCTCTACGAGCTCTTTCCGAACCTGGGCGCCATGCGCGAGCGGCCCGGCGGGCGGATGAGCGGCGGCGAGCAGCAGATGCTGACGATCGCCCGCACCCTCATGGGCAATCCCGGGCTCGTGCTGCTCGACGAGCCGTCGGAGGGCCTCGCGCCCAAGATCGTCGAGGACATGGCGGCCGCGATCCTGGCCATGAAGCGCGAGGGGCTGAGCCTCGTCATCTCCGAGCAGAACCTGCACTTCGCCCGCCTGATCTCCGACCGGGCGGTGATCATCGAACGGGGCCGTGTGCGGTTTTCGGGAACGATCGCCGAGCTGGAGGCGAAGCCCGAGGTGAAGGAAGCCTATCTCGCCGTGTAGGCCGATCCACGGTGCCGCTTCGGCGGCAGATCCTTCCGTGGACTCAGCCGAATGCGGCCCGCCTGCGCTCGATGCGCGGCTCGCTCTCGATAGTCCTTCGACGCGCGCCGCGTGTCTTCAGGATGTAATGGGTGGCTTCCTGCAGCCCATAGAGCTCGTCGAGATCCGCCAGCGCTACGCTCATCATCGTCTCGGCGACCGCCGAACGAGCATAGCCGCAAGTGATGAGCCGGTCTGAAACCGCGCGCCACGCGGCGTGGAGCTCGCTGCGAATTTCAGGGTTGTCCGACGCCATCTCACCTGTCCAGATCCACGCAACCATAACAACTTCGATGCGAGGTTGAAGTTCGCCGTTAAGACTTGGTTAATCTGCTATCGTTGCTGCTTCATTTCTCGCGCGGGATGGCGGCCCGGGGATCAACTGATTTTCGACTTCGACGGCGCGGGTAAACACACCGGATCTTGCCTCCGAAGACCATATCGAAGCGCTTCAACAGCATCGCACCGCCCTGCGGCCGGACGCTCCCGACGCAGTTTGCCGGCGGGCCGATGAGGATTAAGAGATGAGGACGATTCCTGCTCTGAAGGCACCCATGCGCATCCTCACCATCGCCGGCCTGCTGCTCGCGGGCTCTCTGCTCGCCGGGTGCCAGTCGAACTCCAATGACGCCCTCGGGGATATCAGCTCCAGCATGAGCGGCAGCCTGGGTCGGGACACCTACGGCACGCAGCGTCGCATGGACGTCTATGGCGGCGCGACCGCTCCCACGCTGCCGACCATCGGCGCGCCCGGCTACGGCAAGTAACGCCGGCACGGAGGCGGACGGGATCCATGAAGGCGCTGGTCAGCGAGGCCCCCGGCGGGCCCGAAACGCTCGTCCTCAGGGACATTCCCGAGCCGCAGCCCGGGCCGGGCGAAGTCCTGGTCGCCGTGAAGGCCTGCGGGGTCAACTTCCCCGACCTCCTGATCATCGAGGACAAATACCAGTTCCGGCCGACGCGTCCCTTCGCGCCGGGCGCCGAGATCGCGGGCGTCGTCGAAGGGGTCGGCCCGGGCGTCACGGGTTTCAAGCCCGGCGACCGGGTGATCGGCTCGGTGCTCTCGGGCGGGATGGCCGAGAAGGTGGTCGTCGCGGCCACGAAATGCCTGGCGATGCCCGACGCCATGCCCTTCGACGAGGCTTCGGCCTTCGTTCTCACCTACGGCACCTCGTACCATGCGCTGAAGAACCGCGCCGCGCTGAAGCCGGGCGAGACGCTTCTCGTGCTCGGCGCGGCCGGCGGCGTCGGGATCGCGGCGGTCGAGCTCGGCAAGGCCATGGGCGCCCGCGTCATCGCGGCGGTCTCTTCTGAGGAGAAGCTGGCGCTCGCCAAGAAGCACGGGGCGGATTCCGGCTTCGTCTATGGCCCGGCGCCGACCTCCAAGGAGGAATCGAAAGCGCTGGCAGACGGGTTCAAGGCCGCCTGCGGCGAGGGTGGCGCGAACGTGATCTACGATCCGGTCGGCGGCGACTACGCAGAACCTGCCTTGCGTTCCATCGCCTGGGAGGGCCGCTATCTCGTCGTCGGCTTCCCGGCGGGCATTCCGCGCCTTCCGCTGAACCTGACGCTTCTCAAGTCCTGCCAGGTCGTCGGCGTGTTCTGGGGCGAGTTCACGCGCCGCGATCCGGAGGGGAATGCCGAGAACAATCGCGAGCTTCTCGAGCTCTACGCGGCTGGAAAGATCCGCCCCTACGTGTCGGAGCGCTTCCCGCTCGAGCGGGGCGCGGAGGCGATCGCCCGCCTTGCGAGCCGCCGGGCCACGGGCAAGCTCGTCGTAACGATCGCGGACTGAGGCGGCCGCAATCCGGCCGCGGAGGCCGGCTCGGCGCCCCTTTCGCGACGGCTGTCGCGCATCCCATCCGTCCGCTCCCGTGGAGGCGGAAGCGCCGTCCCGAGCACGGCACCACGCGTCGCGCGCCCTCTTCGGGAGCGGGAGACGTCGGCATGGGCGTGGACGCGACGATGAGGGCTGTGCGGGCGCGCCGCAGCCGCACTCGCCCGCCTTTCCCGCGAGGAACCCGCGGGCGGCTTCAAACGCCCGATATCAGGCCGGGGCATGCCCGCTCGACCAAGACAGCCGCCAGGCATTGCCGGCGCCTTGATGAGCGACTTGAAGCCGTCTGCGGTCCCGTTCGGGAGCCGCAGGTCAGGTTCAGGAGTTGAGTGAGATCAGGGCCGGTGCAGGCCGAGCGATGCAGCGCGCGTCGGCTTCGACCATCTTGCCGTTGGTGTCGGGCGCCGGGGGAAGGCCGACATTCATGGCCCAGATCGCGGCCTGAGTCCGGTTCCGCACCCGGATCTTGCGCAAGATCGCCTTGACGTGGACCTTCACGGTCGCCTCGGCGATGTCGAGCTGCCGCGCGATGTGCTTGTTCGAGTCGCCTTTGACGAGGGACTTGAGGATCAGCAACTCGCGTGCAGAGAGAGGTGGCGAGTCGCCGGCGGAGACGACGGGCCTCGGCTCGACGAGCCTCGGCGCCCGGATCTCATCGGCCAGGGACTGCTTGAACAGCTCCTGCGTGGCTCCAGGGAGCACCACCACGCCCCCTATGACCACCTCGAGCGACTTCACCAACGCATCCGAGTTGATCGAGCTCGGCAGGTACCCGTGCGCTCCTTTTCGGAACGCCTGCGAGATGTCGTCAATCGACGGATCCGCCCCCACCACGACGACTCGCGCCTCGGGGTAGAGCGACCGGATTTCATCGATGACCGCCAGTTCCTGCGCGCCGATCTTCTCGTAGGAGAGGATGAAGAGCTTCGGAGCCTTGGCCCCCTGCAGCCTCGGGAGGCTGCTGGTCGATGCCTGCGCTACCACCCGGAATGGGCTCCTCCGGAGTATCTGGGCGAGCCCATCTCTAAAAAGCGTCGTCTCGGACAGGATGCACGTGGCTATTGCGCGGCACATAGCACTCCCCCTGTGTACAACGTGTACTGGACCTACTGGTCTTACGTTCGTCTCAGGCAGCTTCGCGCTCCCTTGAAGTAGTCATAATACATTAAGTTGCGGATTGCAATCGATAGTGAACAAAGTCTAACGCCTATAGGCCGAAGGCTCTTAGTCGGTAATGGCTAAATAGATCGATCTACCGACTACCCCCCGATGTGGCGCTCTCCCTTGGGGAGCGCCGAGGGGGCCTATCCCTCGAGCCATTTGCGGGCCAGAAGCGCCGCTTCCGTCCGGTTGCGCACTCGGACGGTGCGGAACACGGCCGCCACGTGAATCTTGGCAGTAGCTTCCGAGATATTGAGGGCCTGGGCTATTTCGCGGTTCGACAGGCCTTCCGAGACGAGGATGAAGACTTCCTTCTGACGAGGGGTGAGAAGCGACAACTGCGTCTTGGCCCGGCCACGCTCGCGGGGCGCCTTCGGGTCGTCGCTCTCGGATGCGTCGTCCATCGGATCGGCCATCCACGGCGGCACGTAGATGCGGCCGGAAAGCACGTCCGAGACCGCCAGGATGATCTCGTCGTCGGACTGCACCTTCGACACCGCGCCGTGCATTCCCGTGGCGATCGCCTCGAGCACGAGCTCTCGCGAGTTCAGGGGCATCAGGAGCATGAAGCGGGTTTCGGGAGCGAACCTCAGCACGTCGCGCACCTGCGCGGCCCATCCGGGGCCGGAAACGTCGAGAAGCGCGAGTTCCGTCGGCTGCCCTTCGCGCATGAGCGATGTCGCTTCCGTCAGCGACCCGGCATCGACGACATCCCAATCGGTGAAGGCGGTCTTCAGGGTCAGCGAAAGGCCGAGCCGATACACGCCGTGTTCGTCGGAGATGAGGATCCGAGGTCTTCCCTCGCGGATCCTCTCCAGCCGCTCAGGGTCCTCCTCGGGCGTAATCTCAGGCTCGGAAGGCTTATCGTCCCCTGCGTTCGGCTCGGTGCTCACTGGCAGGTGTCCGGGCAGGTCGTGGAAATGGCTTCCCGACAGCGCCGCGATGTTTGTTCGCATAGCCTGATGCATTCCGTCCGGCGGGGATCGATGGCGAAATGCCGGGCTCGGCATTCCAGGGCGCAGGTGTCGTGCCGCTCGACACAGGACTTCACTCTGGTCGCGCAATCCGTGCAGGCCGCCGATGGCTGGGCCATCGGGGCGTTCGGCGCGACGCTCTGCTGGAAGACGAGGAGCAAGAGGATCGGCCAGCGCGCGGCCAGGGGTCGGGGCACGAGCAGATCTCGTCACGGCCGGACGTAAGACCAGCCCTGTTCCTGGAGCTCGACGACGCGAGCGATCCCCGTCGGCACTATGCGCGCCTCCGGGACCAGGGTGACGAGGTGGTCTTCCTGCTTGGACTGGTTGGCGATCGTATTGTCACAGCCGGATATCGTGACTCCCTTCTTGCCAGCCAGGGCGGTGAGCCTCGCCTTGACCGGCGAGGTGTCGCTCCGAAGCATGTGCAGGCCTGCACCGAATGCCACGAGCTCCACCTCGACCTTCTCGCCTTTGTCGGCGAAATATTTCGTCATGTTGTCGATGTTGTTAAGGGCGACATTCATGACCTGGGGGTCGTTCTGCGTCACCTGGAAGACGACCCGGTGGACGATCTCCGATGCCGGCTTTTCCTGGGCGGCCCGCTGAGGCTGCGGCTTACTTTGGGGGGCGGTTTGAACACCGCGTTGCTGGGCTGACACCCCTCCCGCTAGCAGCAGGCCGGCGGCAGCGAATGCCAGGAGCGTCGATTGAAACGGCCTCGTCATGCCTCGCTCCACTCTCTTTCGGCCCGTCTTGCGGCGGGGCCATTACTGCGTTCCCTGCGACACCAGCCCGGGGGCGCCCGATCGAAGTGACCCGGATGTGTTTCCGTCCTGGCTGCGCGGAGCGCCGGAGGGGCGGTCGATCCACTCCTGCGCAGCCGGAAAGCGGTCGAGGCCGGGCACGGTGGCGGCGAGGCTCACATCCCGCCACTTCGGATGGAACCCCGGCTCCTGCAGCTTGCCGATCCGCGTGAACAGGCGGTCGACGAGCCGGGCGACCCGTCGATAGCGCGGCGAGGATTTCGGCCAGTTATAGGCGGCAAGGAAGGTGGGCACGGCGATCGTCCGCACGGACGTGTCCCCGGCGATGAGGCGGGGATAATCGGTCGAGGTGAGGGTCGAGGGCAGGTAGTAGTCCTGGAACCGGCTGTCGTATTCGACCGGCAGGAACTTGAATCCCGGCGGCCACTGGCTTCTCGAGAACGCGTCGACCGGCTTGGACGTGATGAAGATCACCGCCGCCATGTCGCCGCTGCGCATCTGCTCGAGCGCGACCTGGTGCGGAATGAAGGTCTTCTCGATCGCGACGTTCAGGCGGTCGAAGATGATCGGGCCGGAATAGGCGGCTGCCGTGCCCGGGGTGTTGAAATTGACCTTTTTGCCGGCGAGATCCTGAAGGGAATTCACCTCCGGCCGCACGAAGACGTGCAGCTCCGAAGGAAACAGATTGAGAATACTCGTGATCCGCTTCTGGATGTTCGGCACCAGCGGCTTGAACTGCTCGAGCGAGTCCGTGTTCAGGATCGCGGCGTCGACGCCGCGAAGGTAGAGGAGCGCCTCGAGGTTCTCGGCCGGCCCCCGGGTCACGATCGGGAGAACGTGAAGGTTCTCGCCGTCATCGACGATCCGGGCCATCTCCACCGCGAAGCGGATCGGCGCCCCCTCGAGCAGCCCGCCCGCTAGCCCCAGCGTCCATGCGTTGAGCTTCTCTCGGACGGGAGCTTCCTGAGGCCGGCTCAGGCGAGGAGCCTGGGCCAGGGCGGATATCGGAGCGCAAAGCAGGCCGCCGGCCGCGATGGCGACCAGCATGGCCAAGGCAGGCGAACGCCTCATTTGCGTCTCCTCGGTTTGCCTATCCGAAGAGCATCGTGGCACCTGCGAGAGCCTGTAAGCGCTGGCGCGAAAGCATTGCCGCCACGCCTTCGGGATTAGCTCCGATTGCTAACCTTCAAAGGATCACCCTAAATCGTGGGCAAGAAAAGAAGCGGCCATAGCAACTGGCGGCCCGGCGCGAGTCGATCCTGGCCGCGCAGCTTCTGAAAGGCGGCCATGAGAATGGGAAAGGGATCGCTCGCAAGGTAGCGGAGCAGGGCGAGATCGTTCGCGGACAATCGCCATGGCGTGAGGATTGTCGCGAGGAGGTTCTTCGGCGACCGGATCGCCGTACCGGCGGGAATCCTGGGGGACGGAGATCGCTTGGTTCCGGCCCCGAGGGCGACGAAGTTCAGGCCCGCGATGGCGGCGATCTCCATGCGGTACCAGAACCTCGGATTGCACTCGATGAAGAAATGGCTGCCGTCCGGGGTCCGCCGCACGTCGAACCCGACCACGCCGCTGCAGTTCAGGTGCGAGACGAGCGCCGCGGCAGAGCTGTCGATCTCGGGCGTCGCGATGAACCTGACGCCCTCTTCCGTCCTCTCATAGGCGAGCGATGCGACGATGCTGCCCTCGACGCACAGATAGAACGCGCACAGATCGGTGCCCGGCACGTAGTCCTGGACGAGGATGGGTTCGTAGCCCTCCGGCTCGACGTTTTCGGCTCTCTCGACCTTTGCGACGCCGAAGCTGCCCCACATGCTGAGCGGCTTCACGACACAGGGAAACGAGATTTCGCCGGAGTGGCTCGCCGACAGCAGCTCGGCCCGCGTCTCGAAGAGGCGAGTCTTGGGCACGGGAACGCCGAGGCCGGAGCAGACCCGGGCGAAAGCCCATTTGTCGTCGAGCGTGTCGAAAGCCGCCAGCGACGGCACGGGATAGGATTCCGTGGCGAGGTCGCTCCCGCACATGGCGATGAAGCGCGTGGTTTCCGCACAACTCGGGAGCACCAGGTCGATGTCATGCGTCCGGCAGAGGTCGTTGACCTGCGCGATGGTCTCGGGATGGGCCTCCGCGAACCCGGCCGCCGCGGGAAAGAACCGGCTGCAGCGTGCCGAGAGCTTCAGATTGCCCGCGTCCGGCATTCCGAGAACGAAAACCTCGTCGAATGCCTCCGCCGCGCATCGCAGGACGCGGTATTGCAGCCTGAACCCTGCAGCGAGGATGAGAGCGCGCTTTGGGGATGGTGACGCAGCCGGCATGAAGGTGCTCGAAAGGCCTGCGATGCAGAGGAAGGCGGGTCAGTTCAGGTTCGCGATCCGCTCCTCGGCGCCGCGGATTCCTGCCGACAGGGCGCTTCGGTAGAGCTGGATCGCCCTCTCCCGGTCCGCCATCGCGCTCCCTAGCCGCCGGACCAGGGGACCGCGCGGATCGTAGGTCTCCGCGAGCCGGAAGATGGCCGGTGCCTGCCCTTCGGCCGCGGCATATTCCAGCAGCAGCCGCGCCCCGACCACATCGCCGCGCGACAGGAAGGCCTCCGCTCGCGAGACGAGAGAGCTGGCATCGCCAGAGGATGCGGCCTGCTGCCGCTCCTTTCCGGAGCTACGCGGTTCCGCGATCGCCAACGGAGCAGGCGCCGCCGCGGGCACCACTTGCGGGGCGGGGCGCCGCTCCGGGGTCGTCGCCGGCAGGGCGGCCCACATGGCCTTCGGGTCGAGCATCAACGTCTGAAAACGCACGGCCTCCTGTTTCGCCTGAGCATCGAGGTCGCGCCGAAGCTGGGCGATCTCCTGGTCCCGGGACCGCAGGACCGTGTCGACCCGGGTCAGGATGTCCTGGAACGCCGGGAGCCTGGGGGTGCTCGCCCCCTGCCCTCCCTCCGCCGAGGCTACCGGGCTCCGCTCCGCTTGCGCCGGGGGCTTCCGAAGACGCTCCTCCAGCCAGGACGAGGCGCCAACCAGGCCCGAGCGGAGCTGCTCCACCTGACGTTCTGCGGCCTGCGCCCTCTGCTCGGCGAGCGCAGCGCGCGAGGCCGCATCCGCCGCCTTTCGGGCAGCATCCTCCCGTTCCGTCGTGGCGCTCGCCTGGACTCGTTCGATCTCGACCAGCCTTGCCTGAAGCTGGCGGCGCTCGCTCCGCTCAGCCTCCAGATCGGCCCGGGAAGCCTCGAGCTGCCGCGCGACCTCGGCCGTGCGTGCCTGCTCCTGCCTGAGGCGCTCGCTGGCGGCCTTCGCGCCGCCCTCCGCCTCCTTGCGCGAGGACGCGTTCTGCGCCGCGAGATCCTCGACGGAGCGCCGCTCACGCGCCGCCTCGGCGAGCTTCGCCTCCGCGGCCGCGACGATGCCGCGTTCCGCATCCAGCGATGCACGCAGACTGTCGACCTGGCGCTGGCTGGCGGCCGACTTGGCCTGCTCCTGGCGAAGCCGCTCGCTCAGGGCCTTCGCCGTCTCCTCGGCACCGCGGCGGGCATTCGCGTTCTGGGCCGTCGCCTCGTCGCTCGCCGCCCGCGCCCGGGAGGCTTCCGACAGCGCCGCCTCGGTCCGCGCGAGCTGCCCCTTCTGCCCATCCAGTGTGGCGCGCAGGGCGGCGTTGTCGCGCTCCGCGCCCGCTGCCCGCGCCTCGGCCTGGCGGAGGCTCTCGGCCGCCGCAACGGCCGCCTCGGCGGCGGTCTTCGCGAATGCCGCCTGCTTCGCGCCGGCGGCTTCTTCCGCCTTCGCCTGCTGCCGTGTGAGCTCTGCGACCTGCTCCTCGGCGCGCTCCCGCTTCGACCGCTCCGCGTCGAGAAGGTTGCGCGTCTCCTGGATCGATACCCGCGTGGCCCCGAGCTCGCGTCCCGCCTGCGCGGCGGCTGCGCTCGAGCCGGACCGCAGCTTATCGACGGCTTCGTTCGCCCTGGCGAGTTCCTGCGAGCGCTGTCCGAGTTCCGCCTGCAGAGCCTCGCTCCGCCGCGCGGCATCCCCGGCGGCCTGCGCCGCGGCCTCCTTCTCCTGCCGGGCCTGTTCGAGCGCGCTCAGCAGTGCCGGATCGGGCGTCGACGCGAGGGCGCTGGCGGTGATCGCCCTGTCACGTTGCTCGGCCAGCTCGCGCTGAGCCTTGTCCAGTGCGGCCGCGGCCTCGTCCGCGCGGGCGGCGAGCGCCGCGCGCTCGCCTTGCGCCTCGGCGATCCGCGCCTCCAAGGCCCGCCGCTCCTGCTCGTAAGCCGATTGCGCCGCGCGCATCCCGTCCCGCAGCTGCGCGATCTCCTTGTCCCGCAGCATGAGGTCCGCCGGAGGGACCGATGGGGAGGCGCTTGTGGCCACGGCGTGAGGGACGTTCCCCGCGGGCGGCAGCTGGACGCTGCGGGAGGCGGCATGCTCCTCCCCTTTTCCGACGGGCTCGCCGCGGTAGAGAAGCCCTGCCGTCAGGGCCGCCACCACGATCACGGTCCCGCCCGCCACCACGATCTTGCCGTGCAGCGGTCCATTCGAGTGGCCGCGCCCGCCCATGCCGTCGAGCAGGCCCTCGATCTTCTCGACGTCGCCGTACATGCTCGGCGACCGAAAATCCGCAATATCGTGCTGCGGCACGCGCGCGATACTCGCCTTCTCCCGCCGGGGAGATGGAGCACGCGACAATGATCCGCTCGACATCAAGGTGCCTCGGCCGTGGCCTTCTCCCCGTAGGGTGCAAGAATCGAGGACGGATCGCTACGCATGCGGAAGAGGTAATCCGCTTCTTCGGCGCCGCAGCAGGGTTTTCATCAAGCAATGCGGCCCCTCGTGGGCGCTTATTCGCCGATCTGGACGATGCGCCGCTCGGCGGGCGGTAGCCCGGAAGCGTCATCGAACTCACGATAGACCTCTTGTACTCGTTCAAACGTGGACCTCTGCCCGAACGGACAGGGGCCCCGATGCAGCCATCAGCGGGTCAGAACTGCCAGTCGGTTCGCGGATCGCGAGCCGCGACGGGCCTGCTTTGGGGGGCAGCGCACCATGATCGTGAGAGAGGCGAGCCAGCACCGCGTTCTCGTCCTGGGCGGCGACGGGTTCTGCGGATGGCCGACGTGCCTCCACCTCTCCAGGCTCGGCTACGACATCATCATCGTGGACGACCTCTCGCGGCGCACCATCGACGCCGAGTATGGCACCTCCTCGCTCACGCCGATCCGGAGCCCAACCGAGAGGCTCGAGGCCTGGTACGAGCGGACCGGCAGGAAGATCGAGTTCCTGAAGATCAGGGCCGGCGAATCCTCGGAGGAAATGATCGCCCTCCTGAAGACCCTGCAGCCGCGAACGATCGTGCATTTCGCCGAGCAGCGCTCTGCACCGTTCTCCATGAAATCCTGGCGAGAGCGCCGATACACGATGGAGCGCAATCTATCGGCGACGCACGATCTGCTCATCGCCGCCGCTCAGCTCCATTCCCCGCCGCACATCGTCCATCTCGGTTCGATCGGGGTCTATGGCTACAAGACGCGTTCCTTCATGCTTCCCGAGGGCTACCTGACCGTGACGGCCCATGTGAACGGCGTCGACGAAAAGATGGAAATCCTCTATCCCGCCGATCCGGAAAGCATCTACCACCTCAGCAAAGCCAACGATCAGCTCCTTTTTCAATATTATTCAAAGAACGACAGACTTCCGATAACCGACCTCCACCAGGGCATCGTCTGGGGAACGCAGACCGACGAGACCGAATTGGATGAGCGCCTCATCAACCGGTTCGACTATGATGGCGATTACGGCACTGTACTGAACCGCTTTCTTCTGCAGGCGAGCCTCGGTTATCCGCTCACCGTTCATGGGACGGGGCGCCAGACCAGGGCGTTCATCCACATCCGCGACACCATCCGCTGTCTCGCGATCGCGATAAACAATCCTCCCCGCCGAGGAGAAGGCGTCAGGATCTACAACCAGGTCACGGAAACACACCGGATCCTCGACCTGGCCCGGCTGATCTCGGAACTCAGCGGCACGCCATACCGCTTCGTCGACAATCCGCGGCTCGAGGCGGAGGAGAACGAGCTCGAGGTGAGGAATGACCAACTGCTCGGCCTCGGGCTCGAGCCGACCTGCCTCCGAACCGGGCTGCTCGAGGAGGTCAGAGACATAGCCCAGCGCTATTCCCACCGCTGCGACGAGACCAAGATCCCCAGCACGTCCAAGTGGCGAGCAACGCCGCCTGCCCCGCAGCAGACGACCGATGCCCCTTCAACGCGCCATTCGCGCCGTGAGCCGGTGCCGGACGAGTTGCATGCTCACTCGCCAAAGGAAGCCGGGCACGATCCAGGCGTAGCGGCGCCATAGCCGGCGCGGCTCGACTGCGAGCCGAAACAGCCATTGCAGGGCCGAGCGCTGCATCCAGAGCGGCGCCTGCCGCGTCCTTCCGGAGAGAAAGTCGAACGCCGCCCCGACCCCGATCAAAACGGGCGCCTCCAGCTTTGCGGCGTGCTCGGACATCCACCGTTCCTGCTTCGGTGTGCTCAACCCGACCCAGACGATGTCCGGCTTTGCCGCGTTGATCTGCCGAACGATCTCCGCATCCTCCTCTTCGGTGAGTTGCCGGAACGGCGGGCTCAGCGTCCCGACCACCGTAAGGCCGGGATGCTGCCTGCAGAGCGTATCCCGAAGCGCCTCAGGCACGCCGGCGGCGCCACCGTAATAGAATTGCCGGTAGCCCCGGGCGGCCGAGAGCTCGGTCAGGCGCCGCATCAGGTCGGGGCCATAAACCTGTTCGGTGTTCGTGAAGCCGAGCCAGCGCGCCACCCAGACGAGCGGCTTACCGTCCGGTACCACGAGGCCCGCGCGCGCATGGATCGCCTTCAAGGGCCCGGACCGCTGGCATTCCATGATCCCGTGCACGCTCGTGACGCAGACGTAGGAGCGTCGCCGCGACGCGATCCAGCCCTCGATCTCTTCGACCGCCCGGTCCATGTCGACCGCGCTTACGCCGACGCCAAGGATCTCCGCCCTCTCTTGGCCGACGGAGGAAGTGTGATGCATGGGTGGGATCCGATTTCGACACCGGAGAGCCTAGATCGGTGCGACCGCGCCGCTACTGCGCAGCCGAACTACCTCGCGGCTGATCGCCGCGCCCGCGCGCGGCTCCCAGAGGGTCTGCCTGGCGCTCTGGCGCCCCCAGCGGCCCGCCCTGGCGCAGGATTAATCCCGAAGTTCAGGCCGGGCCGGAGCCGTTCCGAGCGATCATAGCGATGAACGCCGTGAGCGTGGCGCGATGCGCGGACGGGCAATGACCACCAGACAGGTTCGAGGCAAGCGACACCGTCCGGGCGGCCAGGCTAAGGCGCTGGCCCGCACCGGCCTTCTGCTCCTCCTGACGCTTGCCCAGGCCGAAGCGGAGGAAGCCCGCAACGAACCCTTCCAGGTCGGGCCTGGGGACAAGCTTTCCGTCACCGTCTTCGGCCAGCCGGACATGACGGGCGAGTACCTGGTCGGGGACGATGGACGGATCATCTTCCCTCTGATCGGGGAAGTCCAGGTCGGGAATGCGACGCTCGGCGAGGTCCAGAAGCGGTTCGTAGCCCAGCTCCAGGACGGCTACCTGGTGAACCCGGCCGTGACCGTGCGGATCGTCGAGCTTCGGCCCGTCTACGTGGTCGGCGACGTGCGCACGCCGGGCAGCTATCCCTTCCGGTTCGGCGCCTCCGTCATGAGCGCCATCGCTCTCGCCGGGGGGCTCGGCACCCCCGACCAATCGACGAGCGCTGCCCGCGCCGAACTGATCACCGCGGACGAACGCGTCCGCGTCCTGGAGGGCAAGCTCGGCGCGCTCACCCTCAAGCTTGCCCGCCTGCAGGCGCAGCAGGCGGAGGAGACGAAGTTCGAGGCTCCGCAGCCTGCCGGGATGAGCACGGACGAGTACGAGGACACCTTGCGGCGCGAGCGGGAAATACTCGCCGCGGACAGCCGCGCCGTCCTGCAGGAGGTCACTATCCTGCGCCAGCAGAAGCCCCGAATCGAGGCCGACAAGCAGGCCGTCGAGGTTCAGCGACAGGCGGAACAGCTGCAGCTGGACCTGATCCGGGAGCATATCGCGGGCTATTCCACCCTGATGGCGCAGGGCTATGCGCGCCGCTACACCGGAATTGAGCTCCAGCGCGAGGAGGCCCGCAATCGAGGCAATGTGGCCCGGCTGGCATCGGAGCTGACCCGCCTCGATCTCTCGCTTCTCGAGACCGATCTTCGGATCCAGACCACGATGAACGGCTACCGGCGCCGGCTGATCGCCGAGGCCGAGGACACCGTCGCCAGGATGGCGGAGATCAGGGCGACGCTCCCGAGCGCGCGCGAGATTCTCGCCACCCGCCTTCAGCAGGGCGGTGGGATCCTGCCCGACGGCACGCGGCCCAAGCCCGCGATCGCGATCACCCGTATGCGGGACGGCGGCAGCACGACCTTCGCCGCCCAGGAAACGAGCTCGATCCGGCCGGGCGACATCGTCGAAGTGCGGCTCCAATCGCTCGAGCGGACCCCTCGCGACATCGGGCTGCCCACCAGGCGGAACACGGCGGCGGCGCTGCCATAGGGATTGCCCGGAGGGGTTAGGCCGGCCTGGCTAGCCCCGAGTAGACCTTCCGGTTCCGGGCCGACGTTCCCATCCTGACCACTCCAGAACCGAGCACGGCTCCCGAGGAACGATGTACTGGATCCCACAACAGCCGGTTCCGATGCAATCATCGAGCCTTGCCACTCATTACGAGGACAAGATGCTCGGTGCCGTTCTTACGCTCTGGCGGCGGCGCTACCTGATTCTCGTCTTCGTGGCAGCCGCGCTCGGCCTGGGCGCTCTACTGCTCGCGGTCGTTCTTCCGCGGAAATACACGGCCGATACGCTGCTGCAGGTCGATGTGTCGCGAGGCGACAACTCTCGCCCGATGGCGCCTAACGGCACCCCCGATCGGGGCGCCTCGATCGACGGGAGTGCGATCATCGAGAGCGAGGCGCGGGTCATCCGGTCCCGCGCCATCGCACGTCGCGTGGCCGAGAAGCTCCAGCTGCACCTCCAGGTGCCGGAGAGCGCGCCGTTCTACCAGCCGATCGTGGATGCCGCACGGCGCGCACTAGGGCGGCCGGAAGAGCCTTCCCCTCCGGACGCTGATTCCAACGCCATCCGGATCGAGCTCGCCGCGCTGGCGCTCATGCGGAACATCGCCGTCGCCAATGACAGCCGCAGCTACCTGATCACCGTCTCGTACACGTCCAAGGACCCGAACCAATCCGCGCTGTTGGCCAATGCGATCGCGGACGAGTACCTGCAGAGCCGCGTCGAGGCGAGCGCCTCTGCGGCCCAGAAGACGAGCGAGTGGCTGGCAGGACAGATCGCCGATGCGCGACGGAGCCTGGCCAAGGCGGAGCAGGCCGTGGACGCCTTCCGGCGCAACACCGGCTACGTCGAAGCGGAGCCGGACGGAGCCGGCCTGCACCAGCAGCTCCTGCGGGACCTGACCACCCAGCGCAGCACCGCCCGCATGACGCGTATCGCCGCCGAGGGCCGCTACAACCGTGCGAAGGCGGCCTACAAGGCCGGAGAGATCCCGTCCGCCCAGGACCTCAACGGCGCGCCGGTCATCCAGCGGCTCCTGGAGGCGCAGACGAACGCCCGCAAGGAAGTCGCCGACCTGTCGATCATCGGCCCCAAGCATCCGGGCCTGAGCCGCGCGAATGCGATCATGGACCAGGTGCAGCAGCAGCTGCGCGAGGAGGTGGAGCGCGCCATCACGAATCTGGAAGGAGAGGTTCGTAGCGCCATCGCCGACGAGCAGACGCTCGAGACCCGGATACAGGAGATCAGCAACGATCTGATCGCCGCGAGGGGCCGCGAGAACCAGCTGAAGAGCCTCCAGGCCGAGGTCACGACCATCCGCTCTCGTCTCAAGCTCCTGACCGACAACTACGAGCAGGCATCGTCCCAGTCGGGCCTCGTCACGGCGCCGGCCCAGGTGATCGTCCGCGCCCAGCCGATCCCGCTCCCGTCCGGGCCGAGGGTCCCGGTCGTGCTCGGCCTCACGCTGCTCGGGGGGCTCGGGCTTGGCGTCACGACGGCCCTCCTCCTCGAGAAGCGGGATACCGGCTTCCGCTCCGCCAAGCAGTTCGAGGCACAGACGGAGACGCGTTGCGTCGGCATGGTGCCCCTGTGGTCGCGCGGCCAGCCCGATGGGGAACGCCGCATCTTCACCGAGGCCGTCCGGCTGATCGCGGCGTCCCTCGATCTGCACGCCTTCTCGGCGCAGGCACGGTCACTGCTGATCACATCTTCCGTCCCGGGTGAAGGGAAGTCGCTGCTGGCCCTGGCGCTCGCGCGCTCCGCCCTCGCGGCGGGACAGCGCGTTCTCATCGTCGACTGGCTCCCGGCCGACCACGAGGAGCCGGGCGGCGTCTCGAGCGCGACGCTCGACCACGCGCTGGACGATCCGGACGGCATGTTCTTCTCCGAGATCGCGGCGCAGCGTCTGGTCATCCTCCGGCCGTCCGGCGCGATCTCACCGGCCGACCGCTACAGCGCTACCGTCTTCTCCGACATGATGCGCCGCGCGCGGGAGCATTACGACCTGATCATCATCGAGGCGCCGCCCGTCCTCCTCGTGGTCGACTTCGCCCAGCTCGCACGGAACGCGGACAACGTGGTGCATGTCGTGTCCTGGAACTCGACCCCGCGGCACACCGTGAAGCAGGCTCTCGGCAGGCTGAACGACTTCTCGGTCAAGCTTCACGGCGCGGTGCTGACCAACGTGGATCTCGCGACGCACCAGGAGTTCCGGATCGAGGACCAATGCTCGAACTACCGTCGTTACGAGCGATTCTTCGGGCCCAAGCTCGATCAGGCGGCCGCCTGATCGCGGCGCCCTGCACGCCGCGCGGGCGCTGGCCCGCGCCGGGCGGCCCTCAATCGATGCTGCGATCCGTCACCACGCTGCCGCGCGGCTCCTGCCCACGCTGACGGAAACCGTCGAGATCGGTCTCCGTCCGTCCCCAGACGAAGCGCGGGCGGATGCCGGGCTTCACGCGGTAGACATTCTCGTCGAAGACGTTTCCGCCGCGTTCGATGATGCCGTAATTCGCCTCGCCCGCTTCCGCGTCGGACACGCCGCCGGCCTTCCCCTCGCCTCTCAGGATGATCTGGTTGCCAAGGGCGCGGTTGCCCTGCGTGCGGTAGTAGCTCCCGTCCGAACGGCGCCGGTTCTGATCGATGAACGCGATCGCGGTTCCTCCGGGCCGGACCGTGATGGTGTTCCGCTCGATTAGTGCGTTCTCGGAGGCCGCGATCTGGATGTCCGAGCCCCAGTACCAGCTGGGCTTCGCCTGCCCGTTCTGGTTGAGCCGGTTGTCGCGGATCTGCGCCCCCATCGAGAGCTCGAAGAAGATGCCCGCCCCGGCGTTGAACTCGACGAGATTGCCCTCGTAGGTCGCGTCGAGGCATTGCTCGTCGCACCAGAGGCCTGGGCCGGCATTGCGGGTTACGAGATTCGACCTGAAGACGATGTTCCGGGTCTCCGTGATCTTGATGCCCCCGGCCTCCCAGGACGGATCGAAGCCGTAGATGTTGTTGTTCGAGACGTGATTGTTCTCGAAGAGGAGGTTGTGCCCCTCGCCGGTCGCCCCGAGCTGGCCGTTCGAGTGGATGCGGCAGTCCCTGACGACCCCGTCGGTGCTGATCGAGACGCCCGCGCCGCCGTTGAGGCGGAACTCGGAATTCTCGATCCGCCAGCCGGACCCGAGTGCGTTGAGCGCGCCATCCTGCGGCGGACTGAAGTACTTCTCGATCGTCAGCCCGACGATGCGCACGTCCGGCGCCTGTCCGGTAAAGGCGAAGTTCTCCTGCGACACCTCGACCGTCCGGCCGGTCGGGTCATCGGCGAGCAGGACCTCATGCCGCGCAGGATCGAGGAAGAAGGCTCCCGCGCGTAGCTCGGCCATCCGCCCGACCCGGCGCAGCGGCGTGTCGTCCAGGAATACGCCGAGCGGGAACCGGCAAAGGGTGCCGCCTCCGAGGCATATGCCGCGCTCGATCGTGGCGGCTTTCACGTCCGGGATGACCCAGCTGTCGCCGCGCCGCACGAAGTCCGTCACGAGGCGCGCGCCGGAGAGCACGCTCCCTCTTTCCCCGAAGAAGCGCTGGCCTGCTTTTGGCAGGACCGCTTGCAGACGGTGGACCCCGCGGCCGAGGCAGAATGCATCGCCCGGCTCCGCGGATGCCGCCGCAGCGGCGATCGACTCGGCAGGCGGGACAAGGCGGGCATCCGGCGGACAGGCCGGGGCCGCCTCGGGCCCGATCCGGGCCGGTTCCGGGCTGGCTCCCGCCGAGAGGGCGGAAGCAGCCAACACCAGGCAGGCAAGGCCTGGACGCCACGACCCCGCTCGGATTTCCGCCGGGGAACGCACCCTACCCTCGCTGCGCGCTCACGGCGGAAGCGCCGGCCGGAAGCGACCGGTGAGGGCCTGCGCCATCCGGAGCGGCCCTTTGCTCCGCAGGAAGCGATCGATGGGCTGCTCGACATACCGGAAGCAGAGGATTCCGGCATAGCAGGCCACAGCCACGCCGAGGATACGCAGGGGCGCCGGCTGTTCGACATCCGGCAGGACCATGCCGAGAAACTTCCCCAGCGCCGACAGCACGAACCAGTGGATGAGGTAGAGGCTGAAAGAGGCTTCTCCGAGCAGCAGCATGAAGCGCCCGAACACCGTCTTGAGGGTGGCCAAGTGCCGGGCCGCGACGAAGGTCAGGAAGATCGCGCCCGCAAGCAGGAAGCGAAGCACCAGCCGGTCACTCCAATCCGCCCCCACCGCGAGGCCTAGGAGGACCACAGCGGCGAAGAAGCCCAACAGGGCGGGCCAGACCCGCCGCGAGTCCATTTCCTCGCAGCACCGGACAAGCCACCCGAAGCTGAAGGCCAGCATGTAGGGGCTGACCAGGTGAGACATCCAGGCAGGCTGATCGAGCCCTGGACCAAAGGCGCAACCCAGGACGCCGAGCGCACCGACGAACACCCCGAAGGCCAGCCGCCCGTAGATATGCGCGCTCAGCACCGCCAGCCCGAGCGCCACGAGGGCGTAGAAGACCATCTCGTGCTCGAGCGTCCAGCCGGGACCCAGCGGCGGCTCGCGGTGCTGCGGCAGGATGAGATAGGAACTCGCGAGCCATTCCAGCGAAAAGGTCCGGCCGACCAGGACCCAGCTCGGCTGCATGACGAATATCAGGACCGCAACGCTGGTGAGGATCCAATACAGCGGAAAAATCCGCCGGATCCTGTTCATCATGAAATCCCGCCACCCCGTACTGAAGGGAACACGCATACACATGATGAAGCCGGAGACGATGAAAAATACTTCGACCCCGATCCCACCGATATGCTGATACCACCCCGTCAGGACGCTCTGCGTCGAGATATGCTTCGTGAGGAGGTCCGAGTGGACGATTGCCACTTCGAGCGCAGCGAGCCCGCGCAGCCACTGGATCTCGACCCGCTTTTCGCTCACGAGGCCGCTCGCACCAAGACGTATCGCGGGGTGTCGAGCATTGGGGGCCATCCGGAGCTGCTGATCGGTACGTTTTTACACAACCATGCGCGGCCCGCGCCCTGCTCTACCGCATTAGCTCTGAGGGAGTATTGAAGAGCGCCCCGCTAGGTGTCGCCCGGATTGCGGGAACAGCTCTGCTGGCTGTTCTTCCGGCGTGGCAGCACGCGATCAGACCGCATGCCGGGATAGCTCCCTACGCTCTTTGGAATAGGCTGAGCCTTCCCGTCGTCATCTCACAGGCTCTCAAAGCAGCCATCAGGTGAGGCCCGGCATGACAAACGAGGATCGGCGCGGCAGCCTGCGCGCCCACGTCACAGGCCTTCTTCGCCTGATCCCGTCAGACCGGGGCCACGTTGTCGTCTCCGGAACAGCCTACCGGGTGCGTCCCTCGCATCAGGGAAGCAGTCGCATTCAGATCGAAAGCCGAAAGCCTTCGCCCCTCCCCGTCGACGATCACTAGGCGCCATCCATCCCATTCACGCTGCAGCCCGGGATCCTCGCCACGCAGTTCGGCTATGGCCTTCATGGCTTCGAAACGGGCCTGATCGGCCGTGGCGACGTCAGTGCCGAGTTCGTCAGGGATCCCGTCACCCCGGGGCCCTTCAAGGTGGAAGTAGCATCTCATCCGCCCATCCTCAGCGCTGTCGTTAACGTAAGTACTAATCAAAAATATGTCGACCGAAATACCCAGCCGGTCATTAATCCACGGAATTCGACAATTAATGTCGCAGTCACTGCGCGAACCCCCGGCCCGGCTCTCATCCTCCGATCAACAAGGTTGCTTCGGAGCGGGTTCGTCTCGGAGGCGCCATCCCGGGAAGACGCGCCCAGCCAAACCGTCAGGCCTCTCAGTCGGGCGCGCGAAGGCGGTAGCCGACGCCCGTTTCGGTCAGGATAAACTCCGGACGCTCCGGCTCGGTTTCGAGCTTCTGGCGGAGCTGCCGGACATAGACGCGCAGATATTGCGGATCCGTCGCGCCTCCCCAGACCTGCCGTAGAAGCTGAGCGTGCGTGAGCACCTTTCCCGCGTGCTGCACGAGCACGCGGAGGACCTCGTACTCCTTAGGAGCGAGCTTGACCTCGCGCTCGCCCACCCGGACCACCCGGGCGACGAGATCGACGGAAAGCGCGCCCGTGCGGAAGATCGAGCGCTCCCCCTGGACCTGCAGCCGGTGGCGGAGCGCGGTCCTCAAGCGGGCCAGGAGTTCGTTCATGCCGAAGGGCTTCGTGACGTAATCGTCCGCCCCGATATCCAGCGCCTCGACCTTGCCCCGCTCGTCATCGCGGCTGGACAGGACCACGACCGGAAGCGCCTCGTAGCTTTCCCTGATGCGGCGGAGGAGTTCGTGGCCGGAGATGTCGGGCAGCCCGAGATCGAGGATGACCACGTCCGGCTCCTCGGCGGCAAGCGCCTGGAGCGCCGTCTTCCCGTTCGTGGCGTCGATGATCTCGTAGCCCTGGGTGGAGAGCCCCGTCCGCAGGAGGCGGCGGATCGGCGGCTCGTCGTCCACCACGAGGACGCGGATCTTGGCGGATGTCATGCGATCGCTTCCAGGCTGCGCGTTTCCGCCGGCACCGGCAGGACGAGCGTGAACACGGCCCCGCTCCGGTCCGTGCGGTTTCCGGCCGTGATGGTCCCGCCGAGCGCCTCGATGAAGCCGCGCGAGATCGCGAGGCCCAGGCCCGTTCCGGCCCGGACGGCGTCAGACTTCCGGGCGCGGTAGAACTTGTCGAAGACGCGCTCCAGATCGTCTTCGGGAATGCCTGGGCCTTCGTCGAGCACCTGCAGGCACATCACGCCACCGTCGCGCCAGCTTTCGATGCGGATGGTCGAGTTCTCGGCCGCATACTTCGCTGCGTTGTCGAGAAGGTTGAACAGCACCTGCTCGAACAGGACCGGGTCGAGGTCGAGCATCGGCAGATCGGGAGCGAGTTCCACCTCGACCCTGTGGCGGGCGAGGATCTTCGAGGCGCGGGACAGTGCAGAGCCCACGACCTCGCCGAGGTCGTGCGGCGCCACCTTCGGGGCGACGGCGCCGGATTCGAGCTTCGTCATGTCGAGGAGATTGGCGATGAAGCGGTTGAGCCGCTCCGATTCGGCGATGACGGTGGCGAGAAGCTCGGCGCGGTCGGCCGCGCCCAACGCGTCGTCGAGATCGCGCAGCGCGCCGGCAGCCCCGAGGATCGATGCGAGGGGCGTCTTGAGATCGTGCGAGATCGAATTGAGGAGCGCCTGCCGAAGCCGGTCCGTCGCGGCAGAAAGCTTCGCGCGCTCGAGGTCCTCCACGAGATGGACGCGCTCGATCGCGAGGGAGGCCTGGTCGGCCAGGGCCTCGAGCAGCCGTCGCGGCTCGGGCCCCAGGAGCGCGCCGGCCCGTCCGGTGTCGAGCCCGATGACGCCGACCGCGCCGCGCCCGGTCCGCAGCGGCAGGAACAGGCGCTTCGCTCCCGGCAGGGTATCGGCGTCGCGTCCGGCGGGCATCCCGTTCTCGAAACTCCACTTGGCGGCGGCGAGATCCGCGTCGTCGAGCCCATCCTCCGGCGGATACGCCGCGGCCAGGTCGAGGCCGCCGCTGCCGGGCAGCAGGATCACGACGTTGAGCCTCAGCATGGAGGCGATCTGGAAGGCGCTCGCCCAGAGGACGTCGTCGAGCACGCCCGTTCCGGCGAGCTTCCGGCTGAAGCTGTAGAGGGCCTCCGTCGTGCGCGCCCTGGTCTGGGCTGCGAGCGCCTGGCGACGTGCGCTGGCGGCGAGATTGGAGACGAGCACGGCGACCAGCGCGAAGAACAGGAAGGCGGCGACGTTGGTCGGCTCCGCGATCGTGAAGGTATAGAGGGGCGGCAGGAAGAAGAAGTTGTAGCAGAGCGAGGCTGCCACGACCGCCGCGAGCGAGGGCCAGAGGCCGAAGCGCACGGCGATGCCGACCACCGTGGAGAGGAACACGAGGTCGACGCTCTCGAGCCCGATCAATGGCTGCACGAGCAGCCCGAAGACGAGCGCCCCTGCGACCGCGATCGCCGCGACCGCATAGGGCAGGATGGCGGCACCCTGGCTCTCGCGATCGCGATCCAGCTGGGCCGTCCTCGCGCGTCGCCCCCTCGGCTCCGGCTCCTCGCCCGCGATCACGTGGACGCTGATCGCCCCCGAGCGGCGGACCAGGTCATGCACGACCGAGCCGTGCAGCATCTCGAAGAGGCGCGAGCGCGAGGATTTCCCGACGATGATGTGCGTGGCGTTGTTCTCGCGCGCATAGGCGATCACGTCGTCCGCCACGCGACGCGACGAGCCGGGCAGCGTCGCGGTCTCGCCGCCGAGCAGGGCCGCGAGCCGCTGCGCCTTTGCGATCTGGTCCCGCTCGGCCTCGCCGAGCTGGAGGACGCGGCGATCCTCGACGGAAAGCACGGTCCATGGGGCATGCAGGCGATCCGCCAGCCGCCTCGCGTAGCGGACGAGCCCTTCCGAGCGAGGATCCTCGCTCACGCAGACGAGGACGCGCTCTCCCGCCGGCCAGGGGCCCTCGATCGCGCGGGCCTGCATGTGGGACAGGAGCTGCTGGTCCACGCGCTGCGCCGTCCGGCGCAAGGCGAGCTCGCGCAGGGCGGTCAGGTTGCCGGGCGAAAAATAATGCCGGAGCGCGCGCTCGGCGTTCTCCGGCACGTAGACCTTTCCGTCCTCCAGACGGCGGATGAGGTCCTCGGGCGTGAGGTCGATGAGCTCGACCGCATCCGCCCGGTCCACCACCCGGTCCGGGACCGTCTCCTGCACCCGGATGCGCGTGATCTGCGCGACGACGTCGTTCAGGCTCTCCAGATGCTGGATGTTGAGCGTCGTGTAGACGTCGATCCCGGCCTCGAGCAGTTCCTCGACGTCGAGGAAGCGCTTCGGGTGGCGGCTGCCGGGCGCGTTGGTGTGGGCGAGTTCGTCCACCAGGACGAGCTGGGGATGGCGGGCCAGGACGGCGTCGAGATCCATCTCGTCGAGCCGCGTCCCCTTGTACTCGGAGCTGCGGCGCGGGATCACCTCGAGGCCGGCGACGAGCGCTTCCGTCTCGGCGCGCCCATGCGTCTCCACGATGCCGATCACGACATCGACGCCCTCGCGCCGGCGGGCCTGGCCGGTCGCGAGCATCTCGTAGGTCTTGCCCACGCCCGGTGCGGCGCCGAGAAAGATCTTCAGCCGCCCCCGGGCCCCCGCCTCGCGTTCGGCATCGGCGAGGAGAGCGTCCGGCGACGGGCGTCGTTTCGGTTCCTGCATGGGCTTCTCGTCGAAGCCCAGTCTAGCAGCTAGCGGGGAGCTGCGGCATCGAGCGCGAGATTGAGGGCGAGCACGTTCACCCGCGGCTCGCCGACGACGCCGAACAGCCGATCCTCGACATGGCTCGCGACGATCCGCCTGACCGCCTCTTCGGGCATGCTCCGGGCCTTGGCGATTCTCGGGATCTGAAAGGCGGCGGCCTCCGGCGTGATATGCGGGTCGAGCCCGGAACCGGAGGTCGTCACGAGGTCCATCGGCACCGGGGCGGCTGCGTTCTCCGCCTTCAGGCGCCCGGTCTCCTCCTTCACGCGGTCGACGAGCGCCGCGTTGGTCGGTCCGAGGTTCGAGCCCATCGAGTTCGCGGCGTTGTAGGGCGACGGCACGGTCTTCGTGCTGTCGGCGGGGTCGGTGCCCGTCGTGGCCGAGGGCCGGCCGTGGAAATACCGGTCGCTCGTGAAGCTCTGGCCGATGAGCGCCGAGCCGACGACCTCTCCGTCGCGCTCGATCAGGCTGCCGCCGGCCTGTCTCGGAAACAGCGTCCCGGCGATGCCCGTGATGGCGAGCGGATAGCCGAGGCCGGTGATGGCGGTCAGGCCGACGACCAGGACGAGGGCGGGGCGGATATGCTTGAACATCGGGGAGATCCTTGAAGCTCTCCGCTCATGCCGGCGAAAGCCGGCACCCAGAGCAGGACGTTGTTTCGGACCCCGGCCTTCGCCGGAGTTTCCGGGTCACGCGAGGTGAAGCCCGGCCACGACGAGATCGATCACCTTGATGCCGACGAACGGGACTAGGATTCCGCCGAGCCCGTAGAGGAGGAGGTTGCGGCGGAGCAGCGGCGCGGCCCCGATCGGGCGGTAGCGCACCCCCTTCAGGGCGAGCGGGATCAGGGCGATGATGACCAGCGCGTTGAAGATGATCGCCGACAGGATCGCGCTCTGCGGCGATGCGAGCCCCATCACGTTCAGGGCACCGAGCTGCGGATAGAAGGCCAGGAACATGGCCGGGATGATCGCGAAGTACTTCGCGACGTCGTTGGCGATGGAAAAGGTCGTGAGCGCGCCCCGCGTCATCAGGAGCTGCTTTCCGATCTCGACGATCTCGATCAGCTTGGTCGGATCGGAATCGAGGTCGACCATGTTGCCGGCCTCGCGGGCCGCGACGGTGCCGGTGTTCATGGCGACGCCGACATCCGCCTGGGCGAGCGCCGGCGCGTCGTTCGTGCCGTCGCCGCACATCGCCACGAGCTTGCCCTTGGTCTGCTCCGCGCGGATGAGCGCGAGCTTATTCTCCGGGGTCGCCTGGGCGAGGAAGTCGTCCACGCCGGCCTCCGCCGCGATCGCGGCCGCGGTCATCGGGTTGTCGCCCGTGATCATGACGGTGCGGATGCCCATGCGGCGCAACTCGCCGAAGCGCTCGCGAATGCCGCCCTTCACGATGTCCTTCAGGTAGATAACGCCGAGCAGGCGCCCGTCGCGGGCGACCGCGAGCGGCGTTCCGCCGAGCTTGGCGATCTCCTCGGCGATCGCCTGGAGCTCGCGGATGTCGTCGATGGAGGTGCGCGTCTTCAGCGCCGTCACCGTCCCGCCGGCCGCGACGGCGGTCCGGGGCGCCTCGACATGGGCCAGGATCGCGTCGACGGCGCCCTTCCGGACCGAGATGCCCGCCGCGTCGATGCCGCTCATCCGCGTCTGCGCCGTGAAGGGCACGAAGATCGCGCGGAGCTCGCTCATGTCGCGGCCGCGAATGCCGTATTTCTCCTTCGCGAGAACCACGATGGAGCGCCCCTCGGGCGTCTCGTCCGCGAGCGAGGCGAGCTGCGCCGCGTCGGCGAGGTCGCGTTCGGCGATGCCGCGCAGCGGGCGGAACTCGGTCGCCTGGCGGTTGCCGAGCGTGATCGTGCCCGTCTTGTCGAGGAGCAGGGTGTCGACGTCGCCCGCCGCCTCGACCGCGCGGCCCGACATGGCGAGCACGTTGAAGCGGACCAGCCGGTCCATGCCGGCGATGCCGATCGCCGAGAGAAGCGCCCCGATGGTGGTCGGGATGAGCGTGACGAACAGGGCCACCAGGACCACGACCGGGATGGCGCCGCCCGCATAGCTCGCGAAGCTCGGGATCGTCACGACGGCGAAGAGGAAGAGGATCGTCATCCCGGCGAGCAGGATGTTGAGGGCGAT
>NZ_JBMSEF010000023.1:0-75920 GCF_049446235.1 Enterovirga sp. CN4-39
GCCCGCCATGCCTCGCGAGCGGCCGGCATCGATCCGCAGGATCTTCGCATGGGCGTGCGGGCTGCGGACGAAGACGGCGTGAAGCTCGCCCTCCGCCTTCTGGTCGGCGACATAGCGCCCGCGCCCCGTGACGAAGCGCAGGTCCTCGCGCCTGAGCACGGACTCGCCGATCCGGTACGGGGCTTCCGCCCGGCTTTCGCCGGCTGCGTCCGACTTTAACGGCAGCATCAGCGCCACGCACCTGCCTGGCCGAGACCCGCGAGGGGAGTAGCTCCGCGCACGCGCGTCACGCCTCGCGCGTGCGTACCTCGGACCAGCTCCTGTCCTTCGACAGGTAGTCGATCGCGCACAGCGTATGCACCCGGACCGCGTGCAGGAATTCCTCGATCAGCACGGATTCGTTGGGCGCGCTCACGTTCTTAGGCGACGGGCCGTACACGAAGGCCGGCACGGCCCGCTCGCGCCACATCCTGCAATCGGAGGCGGCCAGCATCGGGATGCGGATCGGCTCCGGCCAGCCGAGGCTCTGGACGTTAGCCGCGATCAGCTCCGCCATCTCGTGCGTCGGATCGGAATAGTTCGGCACGCTCCCCTGACGGAGCTCGCCGACCGTCGCCCCGGGATGGCGCGCGACGATCCGATCCAGCTCGGCCAGGACCGCATCACGATCGACGCCGATCGGCACGCGGATGTCGACCTCCATGACGCAATCCGAGGCGACCATGTTGATCTTCGAGCCACCGCGGATTGTCCCGACATTCACCGTCACGGCCGCCATCACCTCCGTGGTGCCCGGCCCCATGGTCTCGTTGATAATCGCGCTCGCGCGCTCGCCCGTAATCCGCTCCGCCACCGCATCGGGGAGTTTCGCCTTGAATGCCTTCAAGGCATCGAGCTCGCGCATCAGCTCGCCGGCGATGCGGATCGCGCTCGGGCTGAGATGCGCATAGGGGCCATGCGCGCCCCGCGTGCGGATATCGATCGAGAATTGCAGGATTCCCTTCTCGCCGAACCGGATCGTGCCAACGCCACCCGGCTCGCCGGACAGGAGGCAATCGCCCGTGACCTCGTCGCCCAGCTTCTCCAAGAGGTACTGGGATCCCCACCGCCCCCCGGTCTCCTCGTCGGAGACGATCATCAGGGTGACCTTTCCGGTCAGCTCGTCATGCAGCCGGGCGAGATACCGGTAGGCGAAGATGGCAGCCGTGGTGCCGGCCTTCATGTCGGCAGAACCGCGGCCATGCAGCCGCCCGTCAGCGATCGTGCCCGACCAGGGATCGTGCTCCCACAGGTCGGCCCGGCCGATAGGGAAGACGTCGGCATGGCCATTCAGGACGAGGTGCCGCCCGGGCTGGGGAAACGTGATCGAGCCCACCAGGTTCGGGAGATGCTCCTCCGCGGCATGGCGGCGGTAAGGCAGGGCCTCCCGATCGAGATAGGCGGCAACGAAGTCGATCGCCTCGCGCGTGTCCCCCGGCGGATTGGGCGATTGGCATCGGACGAAGTCGCGGAAGAAGCCGATCAGCAGCTCGCGATCCTCATCGATCCAGCACAGCGCACGCTCTCTCAACCCTGCCATGCCAGCCCCCTCAGCCCGCACACGCAGCGCGAGTGCCTGACGTACCACAAACTGAACCGCAACTTGCTGTAGCTACTAGGGGCTATACGCAAGAAGCGATACCGAAACCTCAGGCAACCAAGTACCATCGCCGCTTTACAGGCGTCTAGCCCCGTGCAACTTTCTTTGCATCATCGGCAGCCTGCGGGGCATTCTAGCATGTCAGTGCGTCTGACGGATCTCGGGTCGTGACCGCGGCGGCGCACCGTCCGTGGCTATTGCTCGCTCCGGCGCTCGTCCTGTTGGCGGTGCTGCTCGTCGCGCCGATGCTCGTCATGACCGCGTACTCCTTCTTCGAGTACGTCGACATCGGGGTGGAACGTCCTGCCTTCGAGCTGAAGAACTGGGCCGACTTCCTCCGCGACCCGTACTACCATTACGGTCTGGCGAAGACGGCTAGGGTTGCGTTGATCTCGACCGTCGCGAGCGTCGTGCTCGGCTATGTGCCGGCCCTCGTCATCGCGTCGACCCGGTCGCGCGGCCGCTGGCTGCTGATGCTGCTCCTGCTGCTGCCATTCTGGATCAGCTTCGTGATCCGGACGATGTCTTGGATCCAGGTGTTGGGCGCCAACGGCCTGATCAATGCCGTGCTTATATCGCTCGGCCTGATCGACGCGCCTCTTGAGCTGCTCTACCGCGAGGCGGCCGTCGTGATGGGCCTCGTCCACTTCCTCCTGCCGTTCACAATCCTGAACATCTTCGTAGCGCTGGAGGGGATCGACGCAAACCTGGTCCCAGCCGCCCGGACGCTCGGCGCGTCGAGCTTCCAGGCCTTCCTCCAGGTGACGCTACCGCTGTCGCTGCCTGGCGTCGCCACGGCCGCGCTGCTCGCCTTCGTGCTGGCAGCCGGATCCTACGTGACGCCACTGATTTTAGGCGGGCCGGGCGACTTCCTGTTCGGCAACCTCATCTACTCGGCGGTGATGACAGAGCTGAATTGGCCGCTCGGCGCGACGCTCGCGATCGCGCTCACGGTGATCCTTGCCGCCTTGCTCCTCATCTACAATCGGTTCTTCGGGGTGGATCGCCTCGCCAGGGGGCTGTCGTGAGCGGCCTCGCCCGGGAAGGGCGCTGGGCCTGGCGCCTCCTGATCTGCGCGACGGCGCTGGTCTACGTGTTCCTATTCGCCCCGATACTAGTCGTCGTGCTGCTGTCCTTCAACGACTCGACATTCGGCGCCTTCCCTATGCGGGGGATCTCCCTGCGCTGGTTCGCCAAGCTCTGGGAGAATGGCGCCATCGTCAGCGCCTTTGCGACCTCTCTCGCGCTCGGCGCCCTGAGCGCCCTGATCGGCACGGCGGTCGGCCTCATGGCGGCGCTCGCGCTCGTGCGTCACCGGGTGCGGTTCCGCAGGCCGATCTCCGCCCTGCTCACCGCGCCGCTGCTCGTACCCGAGACCGTGCTCGCAGTAGGGCTCCTCCTGCTCCTGCGTGCGGCCGACCTGCCGCGCACATTCGGTCTCCTGCTCGCAGGCCACACGCTGCTCACGATCCCGTTCGCGACCTTGGTGATCCAGGCGAGGCTCGCCGGCACCACCCGGGTCTACGAGGAGGCCGCACGCAGCCTCGGCGCTCCACCCTTCGCGGCGTTCCGGGAGGTCACGCTGCCGCTCGCCATGCCGGCTATCGTGGCGGCGCTCCTGTTCTCCTTCACGATCTCCTTCGACAACCTCACGGCCTCGCTCTTCTGGCGTCCGGCCGGGACCGAGACGGTACCGACCCAGATCTTCTCGATGCTCAAGGATTCGGTGAGCCCGGAGATCAACGCCCTCGGGACGGTGATGATCGTCATGACCGTCGGGCTCGGGCTGATGGCAGGGCTGATCGGGCGAACGCTGCCCGGACGCAAGCCATCCCCGGGCGGGCGCGGTCACACTTAGCCCCGATTTAGAAGCCGCAAGCCAGAGGAGACACGACCATGCGTCCCGAAGACCCGCAACGCCTCGACGTCCTGCTCGATCGCTACCGCGACGGGCAGATCGACCGCCGCACCTTCTTGTCTCTGCTCGGCTTCGCTGGCCTCGCCGCCGGCGTGGTCGGCGGGCCACTGCGTGCCATGGCCCAGGCCGGCGGCGACGCCGTCAAGCAGATCCGCTTCGACAGCTGGGGCGGCGTCGTGTCCGAGGCGATCCGCCGGACCGCGATCACGCCCTACGAGAAGACGACCGGAATCAAGGTCGTCGAGGGCACGTTCGGCCTGGAGGAGGAGATCCTGTCCAAGGCCAAGGCAGGACGGCCGGGCGACTACAACGTCATCAGCTCCGCCGGGCTCAGCTGGTACAAGCGCTGGATTGACGCCGGCTTCGGCGTGACGCTGAACGAAGGCAACATCCCGAATATCAAGAACGTGATCCCGGCCCTGCTCGAGCCGTTCCGCAAGATCACGCCGGACGGGCTGTCCGCCGTGCCCTACACCTACGGCAATACAGGCATCGCCTACAATTCGAATTTCATCTCGCACGACGAGGCGAAGGCTAAGCGGGAGAACCTGCTTCTCGATCCGAAGTACAAGGGCAAGCTCTCGGGCCACAACGATTTCCAGACCCGGATGTGGATCGCGGCCGCCCAGACCCGGCAGGACGGCAACGACATCAAGGACCTGGACAAGGTCTGGGCAGCGATCCGCGAAAACCGGGGGCTCGTGAAAAAGTACTGGAGCTCCGGGGCGGAATCGATGGAACTGCTCGCCTCCGGCGAGGTATATGCGGCGGATATCTGGTCCGGCCGCGCCGCCGCGCTGATCGAGCGCTCGCCGCATATCGGCTACGTAGACTTCAACAAGGCCTACTGCTGGGGCGGCGACATGCTCGTGCTGAAGGGCTCGCCGGTCGGGGCCTGCGAGCGATTCCTCAACTTCCTGCTCGAGCCGGAGGTCGGGATCGCGATCGGCGAGGCGCAGCTTTACCCGACGCCTTTCGACCCGAACAAGGTGCCGATGCCGGAGAAGATCAAGCGCCTGCCGAACTACGATCCCACGGGCACGCTCGAGCGCTACGTCTTCGCCGATCCGAACTACTGGACGAAGTACGAGAAGGACTGGAAGCCGATGTATTCCAGGATCGAGAAGGGCTTCTGATGCTCAAGCGAGCGTCGTCTCCGGCTCGGGACGCGGCGGGCTCCTCGCCCGCCGCTTCGGTCCGGATCTCCAGCCTGGTGAAGTCGTTCGGCAGCGTGAGGGCGGTCAGCGGTGTCGATCTCGCGCTTCCGCCGGGCAGCCTGACGAGCCTTCTCGGACCGTCCGGCTGCGGAAAAACGACGCTCCTGCGCATGATCGCCGGCCTCGAGGAACCGAGCGCCGGCGAGATCGAGGTGAACGGCCGGCCGATGCGGGACGTGCCGATCCACAAGCGGAACATCGGGATCGTGTTCCAGAACTATGCGCTGTTCCCGCACAAGACCGTCCGGGACAATGTCGGGTTCGGGCTGAAATATCGCGGCATCACGGGGCAGGAGGCCGAGACGCGCGTCCGGCGGGCGCTCGAGATGGTGCGCCTGGACGGCTTCGAGACGCGGCTGCCGAGCCAGCTCTCCGGCGGCCAGCAGCAGCGCGTGGCGCTGGCGCGGGCCGTGGTCTTCGAGCCCGACCTCCTCCTCCTCGACGAGCCGCTCTCGGCGTTGGACGCCAACCTGCGCGAGCAGATGCGCCTGGAGATCAAGCTGATCCAGCGGCAGCTCGGCCTGACGACGATCCTGGTCACGCACGACCAGCAGGAGGCGCTCGCCATGTCCGACGAGATCGTAGTGATGCACGAGGGCCGGGTGCAGCAGAAGGGGCCGCCGGCCGAGGTATTTCGGCACCCGGCGAACCAGTTCGTCGCCGGCTTCATGGGCCAGGCGAACATCCTTCCGGCGACGCTAGCCGAAGCGTCCGAGGCCGGTACGTGCCGCGTGTCGCTGGTGGGCGGCCATGTGGTCGACGGCCGACTCGGCGCCGGCTCGGCAGGCGCGCTGGCGCCGGGCGACATCGTCGACCTCGTCATCCGGTCCTCGGAGATCGGGCTGAGCCGGCGCGGGGTCGGCTGCGACGGTGCGATCGAGGGCCGGGTCGAGGATGCGAGCTTCCTCGGCGACGACGCCCTCTACCTGGTCGACCTCGGGAGCTTGAAGCTCAAGGTGTCCCGGCGGGTGTCGGACGAGGCGGATGCGGAACTGCTGGATCCCGGGACACCGGTCTGCATCGAGCTGAGGCCGTCGGCCTGCACTGTCCTGCCGAGAATGGAGACGCGATCGTGAACGCCCCTATCACCTGTTTCCGCGCCGCGGATTGGCTGGTCGCCTGGGACGAGGGCGCCGGCCGGCACCGCTACGTCCGCGGCGGCGACCTCGCCTTCCAGGGCGACACGGTCATCCACGCCTCGGCCGCCCGCTTCGAGGGCCGCTGCGACGAGGAGATCGATGCCGGCGGCATGTGCCTGCTGCCGGGCCTGGTCAACATCCACACGCATACCGGATCCATGCCCACCTTCCGCGGCGTGCGCGAAGATCTCGGCAACCCGAACTTCTACTTCAGCGGCCTCTACGAGGGATGGGGCCTGTTCATGCCGCCGATCGAGCGGCGGTCCGTGTGCTGCACGGTCGCCATTAGTGAGATGCTGTTGAGCGGCGTCACCACCTATGTCGACATGTCCTACCCGTTTCCGGGCTGGGTCGAGACGGTGGCGCGGAGCGGGATACGGTCGTTCGTCAGCCCATTGTTCGATTCCGCCCGCGTAGTGGCCGAAAGCGACCACGCGGTGCGCTACGAGTGGTCGGACGATGGCGGGGAGGGTGCCTACCGGCGTGCTCTCGATGTCCTCGAAGTGGTCGAAAGCGACCGTTCGGGACTGCTCTCGCCGATGATGTCCCCGATGGCGGTCGACACCGTCTCGCCCGATCTCCTCCGGCAGAGCCACGCCGTCGCCCAGGAGCGCGGCTGGCCGTACCACCTGCATGCCGGCATGGCCGTTCTCGAATTCCAGGAGATGACCCGCGGGACCGGACAGACCCCGATCCAGTGGCTGGCGAAGCTCGGCGTGCTCGGCCCGGGCACCATCATCGGGCACGCCATCTTCCTGGACCATCATTCCTGGCTGCACTGGCACACCCGCTCTGACCTCGGGATCCTGGCGGAGAGCGGCTCGTCCGTCTCGCATTGCCCGGTTGTGTTCGCCCGCTACGGCGTGCTGCTGGAGAGCCTCGGCAGCTACCGCCGAGCCGGGATCACGGTCGGAATCGGCACCGACACCCACCCGCACAACATGCTGGAGGAGATCAGGATCGCGGCGACCAACGCCCGCATCGCGGACGAGCACATGTTCTCCGTCACCACGGCCGACGCCTTCGACGCCGCGACAATCGGCGGGGCGGAAGCGCTCGGGCGCCGGGACATCGGCCGCCTCGCGCCAGGCGCGAAGGCCGACATCCTGGTCGCCGACGCGACCCATCCCATGATGCTGCCGCTTTACGATCCGATCCGCAGCCTCGTGTACAGCGCGGCCGACCGGGCCGTGAAGGACATCTATGTCGGCGGCCGCAGGGTCGTCGAGAACGGACGCGTACTGACGCTCGACCACGCGGAGGCGGTCCGCCAACTGCACGAGATCCAGTCCGAGGTCACGGCATCGATGCCGGGGCGCGACCGCAAAGGCCGCCGCGCCGACGAGGTTGCGCCGCGCGTGTACGAGGGCGCCTAGAGGCCTAACCTCCCAATACTCCTCCAATTACCTCATCCGGCAGGCGGTTTCCTTTTACCGCACCACCCGCGCGGGGCGCTTGACACTCTGTGGCCTGAGCATTCCTCGACCGAGCCTCCGCTCGATTCCAGGGATCACGTTTCTGCGGCCGGTCCAGTCGAGAAACTGCGAGACACTGTCGACCTGGTCGTCGTGCCGCATTTGCGGGAACCCCTGCAGCTCTCGCTTGAACTCGGGCAACCAGTGCGCCTCGCGGAGAAGCGCAACTTTTCCGTCCTCGATCTTCGCAAGCTGGGTCTCGAACCGCACCTCCTTGGAGAGTAGCGGCTTGTACCCTTCCAGCATGCCCCGCCGCTCATTGCGGAACTCTTGCCACAGCGCGAAGCCCGGATTGGCAGTCTCCACGATGACGGTTTCCGCCCTCCAACGGCCTCGCAGCTCTGTCACCTTGCGCTTGAGGGACGGGTAGTCGAGGCGCTGGCGGAACACGTCAAGCAAGAGCCAGGTTCCGGTCTTTTGCCTGCGCCACAAGCTTGTGGTTCAGTCCCAGTCCCGCAACGGAGCCGCCGAGCGGATCAGGACAACCACGCGCCGCGTCGCGCCAGAATGTCTGGCGGTGCAATCCGCGACGACCTCCGCCGGTCACACCTCAAGAACTCGTGGCCTGAGTGCAGGAACCGGGGCCTAGGAGGGGCCGATGCGTCTCAGGCCGCCCGGATTTGGCACAGCGTGACCTTCGGTTCCTGCATGCCTGTCACCGGATCGAAGCCATAGGTCGTGACGGTGTTCATGCTTTCGCCGAGGACGACAGGGTCCGCTCCGGCGGGGTATTTGGAGCGCTGATCCTCGCCCTGGTACCAGCCGGCGAAGTGGTACGGCATCCAGGCGACGCCCTTGCCGACGCGCTCGGTGACGAGTGCCTTCACCTTGATCCTGGCGTTGTTCTCAGGACCCAGGACCCAGCACCAGCCGCCGTCCTTGATGCCGCGCTCGGCCGCGTCCACCGGGTTGATCTCGACGAACATGTCCTGCTGCAGCTCGGCGAGCCACGGGTTGGACCGCGTCTCCTCGCCGCCGCCCTCGTATTCGACCAGACGGCCGGACGAGAGGATGATCGGGAAGGATTTGGCGATGTTCTTCTCGACCGCCGCCGTCTGCACCGAGAAGCCGTTGTTCGGGATGCGGAACTGCCGCTCGTCCGGCCGCGTCGGGTACTTCGCGACGAGTTCCGGCTTCGGCGAGTAGATCGGCTCGCGATGCACCGGGACGGGGTCCGGCAGGTTCCAGGCATTCGCCCGGGCCTTCGCGTTCCCGTAATGCATCACGCCATGCTCGAGGCAGACGCGCTGGATGCCGCCCGAGAGGTCGATCGCCCAGCTCACGGCATCGACGTTGTTGCCGCCGATCCGCTGGATTGTCGCCAATTCCTCCGGGGTCAGGTCCCTGTCCCAGCCGAGCTTCTTCAGGATGCCGAAGGTGAACTCGGGATAGCCGTCCGTCAGCTCGGAGCCGAGCGGGTAGGAATCCTCGGCCAGCAGGGTCGCGCCGTTCCGCTCGACGCCGAAGCGAGCCCGGAAGCAGCCGCCGCCGTCCTTCACGTGCAGGTTGGTGTTGTAGAGGATCGCCGAGCCCGGGTGGCGGATCTCGGGCTTGCCCCAGCACGGCCAGGGCAGGCCGTAATAGTCGCCGCCGACCTCCGGATCGTCCTTCGGCGCGCGCAGCGTCACCAGGTCAAACTTGTGCTGGTTCTTCATATGGGCCTTCAGGCGCTCGGGCGACTGCCCGCAATAGCCGGTGGACCATCCGCCACGGTTGATCTCACGGAGGATGTCCTCCGCGGAAGGCACGTTGTTCTCGACCTTGATGTTCTTGAACAGATCCTCCGCGAAGCCGAGCTTCTTCGCGAGCAGGTACATGAACTCGTAGTCGTTCTTGGACTCGAAGGCGGGCTTCACGATCTGCTCGCCCCACTGGAGCGAGCGGTTGGAGGCCGTGCGCGAGCCTTCCATCTCGAGCGAGGTGCAGATCGGCAGGAGATAGACCCCGTCCTTGCGATCGCCCATCGTGGCGAAGCTCGTCGGATGCGGGTCGGCGACCACGAGCAGTTCGAGCTTGTTGACGCCCTCGACCGCCTCGGGGATGCGGGTGACGGTGTTGCCGCCGTGGCCGAACACCATCATGGCCTTGATGTTGGCCTTCTGGTCGACCTGGTCCTCGGGCAGGTTCACGGCGTCGAACCACCGGGTCGAGGTGATGCCCGGGGCCTCCATGTTCTGCTTGCGGGTGCGGGCGGGGCGGCCGGCCTTCGCCGGCACCTCGTCGAACCGCGACTGCAGCCAGTCGTAGCTGACGTCCCAGACGCGCGCCCAGTGCCGCCATGCGCCCTCGACCAGGCCGTAATAGAGCGGCAGGGTCGTTACATCGAGGCCGAGATCGGTCGCGCCCTGCACGTTGGTGTGGCCGCGGAAGATGTTCGCGCCGGTGCCGGGCTTCCCGACATTGCCGGTCGCGAGACACAGGATGCAGAAGGCACGCACGTTCGCGGTCCCGACAGTGTGCTGGGTCGCGCCCATGCACCAGATGAGGGTGGCGGGCTTCTCGTGCGAGAAGAGGTAGGCGAGGCGCTTCAGCTGCTCGCCGGGCACGCCCGTGACGCGCTCGACCTCGTCGGGCGCCCACTTCGCAACCTCCGTGCGGACGTCGTCCATCCCGTAGACGCGCCGGCGGATGAAGTCCTTGTCCTCCCAGCCGTTCTGGAAGATGTGCCAGAGGATACCCCAGATGACCGGGATGTCCGTGCCCGAGCGCAGGCGGACATACTCCGTGGCGTGAGCGGCCGTGCGGGTGAAGCGGGGATCGATGACGACGAGGTTGGCGTTGTTGAGCTCCTTGCCGGCGAGCACGTGCTGCATGGAGATCGGGTGCGCCTCGGCCGGATTGCCGCCCATGATGAACATGGTCTTGGCGTTGCGGATGTCGTTGTAGGAATTCGTCTGGGCGCCGTAGCCCCAGGTGTTGGCGACGCCCGCAACCGTGGTCGAGTGACAGATGCGCGCCTGGTGATCGACCGAGTTCGTGCCCCAGAAGGCGCCGAATTTACGCAGGAGATAGGCGGCTTCGTTGGTGTACTTGGCCGAGCCGAGCCAATAGGCGGAATCGGCGCCGTACTTCTGACGAATTTCGAGAAGCTTGTCGCCGATCTCGTTAATCGCCTGGTCCCAGCTGACGCGCTGCCACTGGCCCTTCTCGAGCTTCACCGGGTATCTCAGCCGGCGCTCTCCCTGGACGACCTCGCGGATCGCGGCGCCCTTGGCGCAGTGCGTGCCGCGGTTGATCGGCGATTCCCACGAGGGCTCCTGGCCGACCCAGACGCCGTTCACGACCTCCGCCGTCACCGTGCAGCCCACCGCAGTGGGTGCAGATGTTCTTCTTGATCGTCACCTGCGGGCCGCTCACGGACGTGCCGGCCGCCTCGGCCTGCCGGATCAAACCGGGCTGGACGGGTCCAAGAGCCGCAAGGCCGGCGACCGCAAGCCCGGATCGGCGAAGGAGGGAGCGGCGGTCCATCGTTCCCGAGGAGAGGCCGGCGGCCGTGGCCTGGAGCTTCGCGCGGCTCGCTTCGCCGCTCCTGCGCTTCGTCAGCATCGGGCAGCCCTCACATTTTCAGGGTCTCGCACCCATTGGCTCGTCGCGGAGTCGGATCCGCCTTCGCCTCACCCTCCGCGGCCCTCTGCCAATAACCCGAGCCTTCAGGCTGCACAGCCTGTCAGTTGTCTCGGCTGTCACGTCGGATGTCAGCCTGTTCGTATGCGTAGATGACGAGAAGCGGCTGCGAGAGGCCCCGAAACGTGTCGGCAAGCTCAAGGCATTGAACCTGGCGGCCGACATGAGCCGGAGTGAAGAGCGCAGCGCAACCGAAGGCGGTTGCGTGGAACGGTCGGCCTAGTTCAGCGGATCGAGGCCGATGTCTGCCCGTCCGACCGGCAGGTGCGGGAAGAACGAATACCGTGGAGGAAGACGTCATGCTGCATGAACCGTCTGGAACGAGTCGTGGCGCGCCGACGTCCTTCGCGATCGAGTTGACGGTCAATGGAACCCGCCATTCGCTTCGGCTGGATCCGCGAACCTCGCTACTCGACCTGTTGCGCGAGCATCTTGACCTGACTGGCACCAAGAAGGGCTGTGACCAGGGTCAGTGCGGTGCCTGCACGGTGCTCGTGGATGGCCGACGGGTCGTCTCGTGCCTGACGATGGCAGTGATGACGGACGGTGCGAGCGTCACCACCATCGAAGGATTGGCGATCGACGGAAAGCTGCACCCTCTACAGCAGGCCTTCATCGACCACGACGCGTTCCAGTGCGGCTACTGCACTCCGGGTCAGATCTGCTCGGCAGCCGGGCTGATCGCCGAGGGCAGGGCGAAGACGGCGGCGGAAATCCGCGAGCTGATGAGCGGCAATCTCTGCCGCTGCGGTGCCTATCCCAACATTGTCGCGGCCATCCAGCAAGCGATGGGGCAGCCATGATCAGCTTCGAATACTCACGCGCCAGCGACGTCGCCGATGCTATGCGGCAGATCGCTTCCGGCGGGACTGCCAAGTTCATTGCGGGCGGAACGAACCTGTTCGACCTGATGAAGATGGACGTCGAGCGGCCCGGCAAGCTCATCGACGTCACCAGGCTGCCGCTCCAGGACGTCGAAGGAACTGCCGCGGGAGGGTTCCGCATCGGTGCACTCGTGCGCAACACCGATCTGGCTTACCACCCGGAGGTGGAGCGCCGTTACCCGATGCTGTCGAGCGCCATCCTGGCCGGAGCATCGCAGCAGCTCCGCAACATGGCGTCGGTCGGCGGAAACCTGCTCCAGCGTACGCGCTGCGCCTACTTCTACGACCTCGTCACCCCGTGCAACAAACGCGCGCCGGGCAGCGGCTGCTCCGCCGTCGGTGGACTTAATCGCGGCCATGCCATCCTCGGCACGAGCGATTCCTGCATCGCGGTCCATCCTTCGGACATGTGCGTGGCTCTCGCCGTGCTCGACGCGAAGGTGCACGTGACGGGCGCGGCGGGCGAACGCGTGGTTCCCATCGGGGAGTTCCACCGCCTGCCCGGCGATACGCCGGAACGCGACACCAATCTGGGCGCGAACGAGCTGATCACCTCCGTCGAGCTGCCGCCGCAGGGGTTTTCCGCGAACTACACCTATCTGAAGATCCGTGATCGGCTCTCCTATGCCTTCGCGCTGGTTTCCGCGGCGGTGGGTCTCGAACTCGAGGGCGACCGGATCAGGGACGCACGCTTCGCGCTCGGCGGGGTCGCCCACAAACCTTGGCGTGATGCCGAGGCCGAGGCGGCGCTCCGCGGCCGGACGGCCGACGACACAGCCTTCGGTCAGGCGGCGGATATCCTCCTGCGCGACGCGAAGGCTTTCGGCCACAACACGTTCAAGATCGATCTCGCGCGGCGTGTCCTCGTACGCGCGCTCTCGCAGGCGGCGCGGGGCACTCCGCAGTCGCAAGCCGACAAGAAGATCGCGTGAGGAGAGCCATGGCCGCCTATATCGGAACCGCCACATCACGGGTCGACGGGGCCGCAAAGGTCACGGGCGCAGCGAAATACGCTGCCGAGTTCGCGGCTACCGGGGTCGCGCATGCAAGCGTCGTGACGTCGACCGTCACGAAGGGCCGCATCGTCCGGGTCGACGCCAGCGCGGCGATGGCACTACCCGGCGTGATCGAGGTGCTCACGCACGAGAACCGGCCGCCCATGGCGGAGAGCTTCGAGGCCTACAAGGACGAGGTGGCCCCGGACGGGTCGCCGTTCCGGCCGCTCTTTGACGATCGGGTGATGTTCAACGGCCAGCCGATCGCGCTCGCTCTTGCCGAGACGTCGGAGATCGCGCGCCAGGCGGCCTCCCTCGTCCGGGTAGAATACGCCGAGGAGCCGCATGAGACGGACATGTTCCGCCGCCGCGACGCTGCGGTCCCGGTGAAGGATCCGACAAACCCGATCGAGGCCCTGTTCGCGCCGCCCAAGGTGCGGGGAACCCCGGACAAGGCATTGGCCGCCGCGGCCCTGCGCCACGAGGCCGAGTATTTCGTGCCGATCGAACACCACAATCCAATGGAGCTCTTCGCCGCGACCGTGGTGGTCGAGGACGACGGAAAGCTCACGGTCTATGACAAGACGCAGGGCGTGCAGAACGTGCAGAGATATCTCTGCAGCGTGTTCGGCATGGAGGCGGACCAGGTCCGCGTCATGAACCCCTTCATGGGAGGAGGGTTCGGAGTGGGCCTGCGCCCGCAATACGAGGTGGTGCTGGCCGTCCTCGCCGCTCGCGCGCTTCGGCGCTCGGTGCGGGTCGTTCTCACCCGTCCGCAGATGTACGCCCTCGGTTACCGGCCTGCGATGATCCAGCGGATCGCGATCGGTGTCGCCGAAAGCGGAACGCTGGACGCGATCACGCACGACGCCGTCACCGTGACGTCGCAATATGAGGATTTCCATCGCCAGGAGACAGGCTGGTCGGGGCTGCTCTACAAGTCGGAGCATGCGAGCTACGCGCACAGGCTCGCGCGGCTCGACCTGCCCACCTCATGCGACATGCGTGCGCCGAGCGCCGCTCCGGCACTCTTCGCTCTCGAGTCCGCGATGGACGAGTTGGCCATCGCGCTGAAGCTCGATCCGGTCGAGCTAAGGCTGCGGTGCTATTCGGACCGCGATCAGCACGAGGACAAGCCCTACAGCAGCAAGGCGCTGCGGGAATGCTATCGCGAGGGGGCCGAGGCGTTCGGCTGGGACAGGCGCAACCCGGAGCCTCGCTCGATGCGCGACGGTCGTGAGTTGGTGGGCCTCGGAATGGCAACCGGCGTCTGGGAAGCTTTGCAGGCGCCGATCACCGTCCGCATCACTCTGACGGCAAACGGGCACGCCGAGGTGGCGTGTGCGACCTCGGACATCGGGACCGGCACCTACACCATCATGGCGCAGGTCGCGGCCGACATGCTTGGGCTGCCGCTCGACAACATCAGCGTCCGGCTCGGCGATTCCAGCCTGCCGCAATCGCCGGTCGAGGGTGGATCGTGGATCGCGGCTTCCGTGGCGAACGGTATCGCCGCGACCGCGGATGCGCTTCGGGACGAATTGCTGCGTCTCGCCCAGGGGACGCCGGGCTCGCCCCTGGCAGGCACCGAGCCAGGTGACGTGGTCTTGATGGAGGGCAGTCTCGTCAGCAGGCGCGACGCCACGCGAGCGGTGTCGATCGTCGATGCGATGCGCCAAGGCAGGGTGGACCGCGTCGAGCAGGTGAGGTCGACGAACCCATCCCCGGATTCACGGGCGCACAACGCGCATTCCGCGGTTTTCGTGGAAGTGCGGGTGGATGAACAGCTCGGCGTGGTCCGCGTCACGCGGGTCGTCAGCGCGGTGGCGGCCGGACGCATCCTGAATACGAAGACGGCGGGCAGCCAGATCCTCGGTGGCGTGGTCTGGGGCATCGGGATGGCGCTGCACGAGGAGACGCAAATCGACCACCGCTTCGGGCGGATCATGAACGCCAATATTGCCGAGTATCATGTGCCGGCGAACGCCGACATCCACGACATCAAGGTGATATTCGTCGACGAGCAGGACGACAGCAATCCTCTCGGGATCAAAGGCGTAGGCGAGATCGGCATCGTGGGGGTGGCAGCCGCCGTTGCCAACGCGGTTCATCATGCCACCGGCAGGCGCGTTCGCGATCTTCCCATCACCCTCGACAAGGTGCTGGTTTGAAAGGAATTCCATCGGATCTCGCCGACGAGCTGGGTGCCGCAGCAACGTCGCCCGCCCGATGGCCCCGATCTGTCCCTCGAGGGGCCTTGCGGCTCGACCGAGCACTGCCGTGCCCCCGGAAACGCAGCCCTGTCCCAACGATCCGCAAGCATTCGCCGCTCAGCCTCGCCCGCTCTCCGATGGCCTTACGGATCACACTCCCGCGTAGACGATCATCCAGGACCCGCGGCTCCACCGGGTCGATGCGCCCTTCCTCGACCGGGTCGGCAGCCTCTGGCGCCCAGTGCCGCAGATGGACCACCCGCCGGACATCGCCGGCGCCGATCATCCGCGCGAATGGCCGGTACGGCTCTATCGATTGGGTGGCGGGACCACTCCACTTCCTGCAACAAGCGATGGGCATGAGAGCCGGTAAGGCGGCAGATCCTGATCGTCCGCTTCGAAGCAGATGTTCCGGCCAGCCAGATGGCGGAGTTGGAGGCAATCTGGAACGTCCGCTCTCGGGCGCTGGCCCAAGTTCCGCTTCTGGCGCACGCCCGTAGTTCTCCGGCGTGCCGAGCGCGATGCTGACCTCTCCTACCTAGGAGAGTGTCATGCGTTCAGATCACGAGGCCAATCGCGGATCCTGGAACCACGGCCGGATCATCGGACCTAAGCCGCCTCTCAAACCGAAGCATATCTGGGCCATTCGGACCAGGTTGCAGCACGAAGGCCGCGTCCGCGACCTCGCGATGTTCAATGCCGCGATCGACAGCAAGCTGCGGGGCTGTGACTTGGTGCGGCTTCGCGTCTCCGACATCCACCTCGGCGACTCGATCCGGCTGCGCACTACCATCGTGCAACAGAAGACCGGCAGGCCCGTCCCGTTCGAATTGACTGAACCAACGCGGGAGGCGCTCGCGTCCTGGCTCCGTGTTCGTGGGCTACGAGGCAGCGATTGGCTCTTCCCCAGCCGGAGCCGCCCAGGCGATCACCTCACCACGCGTCAGTACGGCCGATTGCTGGACGACTGGGTCGCGCTGATCGGGCTCGATCCGGCGGCCTACGGCACCCACAGCCTGCGTCGGACGAAAGTCGCGCTCGTGTACAAGCGCACAGGCAACCTGCGGGCCTGCCAGCTTCTGCTCGGCCACACGAAGCTGGAGAGCACTGTGCGCTACCTCGGGATCGAGGTGGACGACGCCTTGGTCCTCTCCGAGCAGACGGACCTTTGAGAGACCCACGGCGGCTGCTGAAGCCGCCGTGACAACCCAAGGACCGGACAGGGTGGTGAGCCGACATCATGTGCGACGGAGCGACGTGATGAATGCCTCCAGCCGCCGAAAAATGGCGTCCCACTGCTCCTGGGGCGCGTGCCGATCAATATCGAAAAGGACCGCAAGGCCATCCTCGGTCCGTCCCGAAATTCGATACCATCCGAGCCATGGATTTCCCGGCTCTGGCCGGGCCGCCTTCCATACTATGGTGCGTTCGACGAAGAGCCGTGGCCCGAATTCCGCGTCGGGGATCAGCCGTAGCGGCCCGTGGGCAACTGATAGCCGGAGCAAATGAACCGAGGGCACAGGTTGGGGGGCCGACTGCAAATGCCGACCGGCTACGAAGATGCGTGTCACGGCGGCTGGAGCATCATCCGCGCGCTGGCAGTAGTCAAATAGAGGATTTCGCCCTGGATGAACCTCGGTGCGGACAGTACCGGGATCGAAGCTCGGCTGCATCGCGGCCGGAATCGCGAAGCTGATCTCGCCGAGCTTCACTCGGACCTGTTCAACTGGCGAGCAAGATGTCCTATCTAGGCGAGGCTGTTCAGAGCACCACGCCAAGAAGATTGCGATGGTGAAGACGAGGGCAAGGAAGCTCCACGTTGCACGGCCCGGCATGGGTACTCGCAAGTCCCGGAGGAGGCAGTTCCCCGGCGCCCAAGTAGCGGGACCGGGTCACTTACGACTTACTAAGATCACTCAACATTAAGCTTGGGTCAGATGCACGCGCACATCGAATGGCGGCCTAGGTCCGCTCAGGGTCGGAAGCGGCTGGAACCGAGTTGCGCTGCTCGCGTCCGCTTTCGGGCAGGCACCTGGAGTCTGCTCATGGCGCGACCCAGAAGTGAACCGCCGGGCGTACATACTTCGTCCGGCTTCAGTGAATCGCGGGCTTTCGATCAAGCGGTTTGCTTGCAACGACGCAGGTACTCCCGCGCTCAGGGCCCGCGAAGGTAGACTAGCCTCCTGGTAGCTCGGGCAGCATGACTCAATTGCGGTAACGTAGCGCTTCGACCAACAGGGCGAAGGCCTGCGTCGGCTGGCGACGGCTCGGGTAGTAGAGGTGATATCCTGAGAAGGGCGGGCACCAATCCGCCAAAACGCGCACCAGCTGCCCGCTCTGCAGATCCGGCCGCACCTGCTGCTCGGTCAGGTAGGCGAGCCCAATCCCCGCCCGTGCAGCCATGATCATCAACTGGGATGTCCCAAAGATCAGCTGGCCATCGACCCTGACGCTGAGTTCCCGTCCGGACTTCTCGAACTCCCAGGCATAGAAGCCGCCATGCGTCGGCAGGCGCAGGTTGATGCAGTTGTGGTCCGTCAGGTCCTGCGGATGCTTCGGCGGCTTCCGCCCCGCGAAGTACGACGGCGCGCCGACGACCGCCATACGCAGGTCCGGGCCTATCGGGACGGAGATCATCCCGCTCGCGACTGTCTCACCAGTTCGAACGCCCGCGTCGAAGCGCTGCGCCACGATGTCTGTCAGTCCGTAGTCGATGACGATCTCCACCTTGATGTCCGGGTATTGAGGCAGAAGCCTCTCAATAGCCGGCCAGAGGATCGACGCCGCGGCATTCTCAGTCGATGTTAGCCGGATGGTGCCGGCTGGCTTCTCGCGCAGCTCCGTGACGGCTGCAAGCGCGGCGTCGACTTCTTCGAAACGTGGCCCTACGGTGCGAAGCAGGTGTTCCCCTGCTTCGGTGGGCGATACGCGCCGCGTCGTACGCGTGAGCAAGCGCACACCGAGCCGCTCCTCCAGCCCTTTCACGGTCTGACTGAGCGCGGATTGTGACACCCCGAGCTTCGCCGCCGCCCGAGTGAAGCTCTGCTCCTGTGCGACCAGCAGGAATGCCACCAGATCGCTCGCCGTATCTCGCTGCATTCGTAAGCTCAGCTTCTAGGTTTATGCATCGAACCGAGTCTAATCACGGCCAATCGCGCGCGCTATCTCCCATGAGGCACGGACGCTCGGCGTCCAGACTTTGGGAGACGATCATGAACACAGCCGTCGCGGCTACCCTGGCGCTCGCGGCCTCAGCGGCTCCGGCCCTGGCCGAAAGCATGCGCATCTTCCCGAACGGTTCGCGGCCGTCGGTGAAGGGACCGGAGGCGACGTTCACCGGCCCGGTGCGGGTGGACATGCAGTTCGCGGCGCCAGAGAGCCGCGTTTCGGCTGGCCATGTCACCTTCGAGCCGGGCTCTCGTTCTGCGTGGCACACCCATCCGGCCGGTCAGGTTCTCATCGTCACGTCCGGCACGGGCTGGGTGCAGGAGGAGAACGGCCAGAAGCGCGAGATCAAGCCGGGTGACGTGATCTGGACGCCGCCGGGCGTGAAGCACTGGCACGGCGCGACGGCCACGAACGGCATGACTCACCTCGCGATCACCGAGACCGTCAACGGCAAGAACGTCGACTGGATGGAGAAGGTCACCGACGAGCAATACGCGAAGTGATTTGGCTCTCGGCCGGTCACGCCCGACGCCCTCACCCGGCCCCGAACACCACGGAGGCAAGCTCATGAGAACCGTTGCCGCAACTCTCCTGTCACTCGGCTTGCTCAGCCCCGCTGTGGCGCAAAGTCCCGTCACGCCGACAGACGTACAGGCGGTTTCGCCGGCGCTCGCGCAGTACACCGAGCGCGGACTGCTCGGGGGGGTGTGGAAGCGGCCCGGCCTGTCCGCCCGCGACCGCAGCGTTGTCACGCTCGCGATCCTCATCGGCAAGGGGCAGACGGTCGAGATGCCGTTCTACCTGAGCCTAGCGCTCGACAACGGCGTGAAGCCGGCCGAGATCTCCGAGATCGTCACCCACCTCGCATTCTACTCGGGCTGGGCGAACGCGACCGCCGCCATCCCCCACGTCAAGGACGCATTCGCGAAGCGCGGTTTCGACCCCGACCAACTGCCGAAGGCCGTACCCACACCACTGCCGCTTAACGAGGCCGCCGAGGCCACGCGGGCCAAGAACGTGGGAGACAACTTCGGCACGACCTCGCCGGGTCTTGTCGCCGACACGACGAACTTTCTATTCAAGGATCTGTGGCTGCGGCCCGACCTCGCACCCCGTGATCGGAGCCTCGTCACGGTCTCGTCGCTGATCGCGAACGGGCAATCGGCTCAGCTGACCTCCCATCTCCGGATCGGGATGAACAACGGCCTGACGAAGGATGAGATCGGCGAAGTCATCTCGCACAGCGCCTTCTACGCCGGCTGGCCGAACGGCTTTTCCGCGATGACGACCGCGAAAACCGTGTTCGAGGCGCAGGCGAAGTAGCCATGACGGGCCAGCCACAGGCGGCCGTCCCGGCTTCGCTCGGTTTGAGCGAGCCCGCACAAACGTCCGTCGTCGTCGCGCTCTTGCCTCTCAAGGCGGCGGTCCTTGTCGCCTTCCTGGTGATCGGGCTCGCCTTTCCGGTGGTCCCGCTGCACGTTCGCGACGGGCTCGGGTTCGGGCCTGTCGTGGTCGGGGTCGTGGCCGGCTGTCAGTTCGCCGCCTCCCTGATCGCGCGGATCTGGTCGGGGCATGCCGCCGACGCGCGAGGGGCAAAGTGGGCCGTCGTCGCCGGGCTGATCAGGGCCACCGTCTTGGGCCTCCTCTATCTCTCCTTGCTCGCGTTCGTCGGGCGGCCGGAGGTGTCTGTCGCGGTGCTCCTCGCCGGGCGGGCACTCCTGGGTGCCGCCGAGAGCTTCGTGATCACGGGCGCGACGGCTTGGGGCCTCACCCGGGTCGGAGCGGCGAACGCAGGCAAGGTCATCGCCTGGATGGGTACGGCGATGTTCGCCGGCTTCGCCGCCGGAGCCCCGCTCGGGAGCCTGCTCTACGCGGGCGGTGGATTCGCTTCCGTGGCTGCCGTGACCTCGGTCGCTCGGCTCCTGACGCTCGCCCTTCTCTGGCCCTTGCGAGGCTCCGTTGCCGCCGCAGTCGCTCGGCCGCGCATCGCTTCGGTGATCGGACGCATCTGGCTACCCGGACTAGGCGCGGCGTTGAGCAGCGTTGGGTTCGGCGCCATCCTGGCATTCGGGTCGCTCCTTTTTGTCGAGCATGGCTGGACCCCGGTCTGGCTCGCCTTCTCGACGTACGCGATCGCGCTCATGGTCGCTCGGCTCCTCTTCGGGCATCTCCCTGACCGCCTCGGCGGCGCCAAGGTCGCGGTAGGCTTCGTGGTCGTGGAAGCGGCCGGGCTCGCCACCATGTGGCTTGCGGCTTCCGGAGGGCTCGCAGCCTTCGGCGCGGCGCTCACCGGTTTCGGCTACTCGCTGGTGTTTCCGGGGCTCGGCCTGGAGGCTGTCCGCCTTGCTCCACCCGAGAGCCGCGGCGTCGCCATGGGCGCCTACACGGCCTGTCTCGATCTGGCGCTTGGGATCGCCGGTCCAGCCCTTGGCCTTGTCGCCTCCGGCGCCGGTTACAGCGCCGTGTTCGAGGTCAGCGCGATTGTCGTGCTCTGCGCCGCGCTGGTCAGCATCCCGCTGCTCACGAAGCGCGCACCCCGGGCCCAAGCAACCTGAAGGAGGATCGAACATGTCTCATCTGAACCGCCGAACGCTCCTCGCTGGAGGCACCGGTCTCGGAGCGGCGTCTCTTCTGACGGGCCTCCCCGCGAGGGATGCCCAAGCGCATCATGGCTGGGGAACGTTCGACACGCGCTACGCCTACTACGTCACCGGTGCTCTCGCCTCCGTGCGTTGGGGCAACCCCCACGGGGAGGCTGTGCTGCGGGTCGAGAAGGCCGGACTTCCCGCAAACTGGGCGGGTCGGCAGCTTCCGCCCGGCGCGAACGAGCGGAACGCTCGCCTGACCATGGCGTCGGCTCGCCCGTACGATGGGCGGCATCGGGAACTGCACCTCGTGCTCGCCGGCCCGGAATGGATGGCGCGCTGGGGGCTCAATCGTCCGCTTCAAGCGGGGGAGCGCATCGAGGCCGTCGGCTTCCTGGACGCCCGTGGCGGGCACGACCTCCGCCCGGTCATGTTCTGGCTCGCCGACGGCCAGGGCGTCTGGCAGCAGCTGACGTCGTTCCCGCGCGACCGGAACCCGCGCGATAGCCATGGAGTGCCTTTCCGACATGCTTGGGCTGCTGGAGCAGTCCTGGCTTGGCTCAACGGTCCGGGCGACGCCGTTCCTCTACGCCGTGCTGGAGAGTGGCCACATAATCGGGCTGGCGCTCCTCATCGGCTCGGCGGTCGCGGTCGACCTCCGTTTGCTGGGTGTGGGCCGGAACGCGGTGCCGGTGACGCTGGCAACACGCTACCTGCTCCCCGTCTCACGTGTCGGCTTCGCGATTGTCGCCCTAACTGGGGTCGCGATGTTCGTCGGGAACGGGCTGGCTGTGGCGTCGAGCCCGGCCGCGCCCTGGAAGTTTGGCCTGATCGCGCTCGCCGGGCTGAACATCCTGATCTTCCATCGAGGAATCTACAGGACGGTCGAAAGCTGGGATCTCGGGGAGGCACCTCCCGCGGCGGCGAAACCCGCGGCGCTGCTATCCGTCTCCACGTGGTTCGGCGTCGTTACTGCGGGCCGCTTTCTCGCCTACTGAGCCTAACGTCCGCTTTCGGGCAGGCATCTGGAGTCCGCTCATGGCGCGCTGCTGACCACAAGGTTTGACGTCGCGTGGCACCGGGTGAAATCATGTAGCTCGAGTTGCGGCGAATGCCGGGCTGAGAGCGCATCATGAGAAGCGTCGTCATCCATCCGCCTCACCAGCTTCGGGTCGAGGACGTCCCAGACGAGCTTATGGGCCCCGGCCAGGTCAGGGTGGCCGTGAAGGCCGGCGGCATTTGCGGCTCGGACTTGCACTACTACCGGCACGGCGGCTTCGGAGCGGTGCGCGTAAAGGCGCCGATGGTGCTCGGGCATGAGGCATCAGGCGTCGTCCGGGCGGTCGCGCCGGACGTTACAGCCGTCGCCGTCGGCGATCGCGTCGCCATCAATCCGAGCCGCCCCTGCCGTGCATGCCGCTACTGCCTCGAAGGCCTGGCGAACCACTGCGAGAACATGCGATTCTACGGCAGCGCGATGCCCTGGCCGCATGTGCAAGGGGCTTTCCGCGACGAGCTCGTCTGCGATGCCGGACAGTGCGAGATTGCGCCCAGTGACGTGTCGTACGAGGAGCTGGCGCTCTGCGAGCCGCTCGCCGTCGTTCTTCATGCCGCTCGCCAGTCGGGCTCGTTGCTGCAGAAGCGCGTGCTGGTCACCGGATCAGGCCCAATCGGGGCCCTCGCCGTAGCCGTGGCCCGGCATCTCGGCGCGGAGGAGATTGTGGCGACCGATGTGCTTCCGGAGCCCCTCGAGATCGTGCGCAGGCTCGGCGCCGACCGTGCGATCGAGGTATCGACCTCTCCGGACCAGCTGGCGGCCTACGCTGCCGGCAAGGGCACCTTCGATGTCCTGTTCGAGTGCTCCGGCAACGAGACAGCCATCCGCGCCGCCTTGCCGGCAATGCGGCCACGAGCGACCATCGTTCAACTAGGCATTGCGGGAGCCGAGGTGGCTTTTCCCATCAACTCGGTCGTTGCCAAGGAGCTGGAGCTGAAAGGCTCCTTCCGCTTCGTGGAAGAGTTTCGCCTTGCCGCGAAGCTCATCGGCTCGCGCCGGCTCGACCTACGGCCACTGCTGACCCGCACCTATCCGGTGGATGATGCCGTCGCGGCCTTCGAGGCAGCGGGCGACCGCCGCTCGGCCATGAAGGTCCACCTCGCCTTCCGTTGAGTTGGGCCTGCAGTCACAGCGAGGCCGTGATGCCCCCATCAACATAGAGAGTGTGACCGTTCACGAAGGAGGACGCGTCCGAGGCGAGGAACACGGCCGCGCCGACGAGCTCTTCCACGTCGCCCCAGCGGCCCGCAGGCGTTCGCTTTTCGAGCCAGGCGGAGAACTCCGCGCTGTCCACGAGAGCCTGGTTGAGTTCGGTCCTGAAGTAGCCCGGCGCAATGGCGTTGATCTGAAGCCCGTGCTTCGCCCAATCGGTGCACATGCCCTTCGTGAGCTGCTTGATGGCGCCCTTTGTCGCCGTGTAGGGCGCGATGCCGGGCCGGGCGAGCTCGCTCTGCACCGAAGCTATGTTGATGATCTTCCCGCGGCCTCTGCCAATCATCCGCCGGGCTACCGCCTGGCCGACATAGAAGGCCGTGTCGATGTTGGTGCGCATCAACTCCGACCACTTCTCGACGGGGAAGTCTTCCAGCGGAGAGCGGAACTGCATGCCGGCGTTGTTGATAAGGATCTCAATCGCGCCGATCTTCGCCTCGATGTGCTCGACCGCGGCTGCCACCGCTGCATGATCGGAGGCGTCAAAGGACACCACTTCGACGTCGAGGCCTTCGTCGCGCAGCATTCGCGCTGCTTCTGACAGCCTCCTCTCGTCGCGGCCATTCAGGACGATCCGCGCTCCGGCCTGCCCGAGCCCACGGGCAAGACCGAAGCCGATGCCCTTCCCGGAGCCGGTGACGAGCGCAAGTCGGCCTTTAAGATCGAACAACGCCATCGCTTCACCTTGTGCAGCGTCGCGGCACCGCGCGAGGAGTCTCCGCGCCGCATCTCTAGCCATCCAGGCAATTGGAACTCAACCGGAGCGGCAGTTCGCTAGGTGCTGTGACCTACGCCCTCCGCCCTGCTTCTGTCGATGTGCGAAATGTCCGCTTAGTGGCAGCGTCTGAACGTCAGCTCCTGGCGCTGCTGAGACGGTCGTCAGCGTAGGTTGTCGACCAGAAAATCCACGAAGGCACGGACTCGCGCCGGCGTACCTGCCCCTCCGACGAAAACAGCATGGATGTGCTCGACGTCTCCTGGATTGAACTCCTCGAGAAGACGCACGAGCCGACCGTCGGAAAGCTCGTCCCCGACGCTGAACGCGCCAACCCGCGCGATACCGACTCCAGCTGCTGCGAGTTGACCGAGGGTCTCGCCATTGTTTGCGACGATGCTGCCGCCCACCGACAGCGAAAAGTCCACGCCATCGCGGCGGAATGGCCAAACAGGTTCAGCACGGCGGAAGTTGAAGTTGAGGCAGTTGTGCTGGTGGAGGTCTTCCGGCGTCTCAGGAGTACCATGCCGGGAGAGATAGCCGGGTGAGGCGACGATCACGCGCCTAGTCTCACCGATCCTGCGCGCAATAAGCGCGCTGTCTGGAAGCGGGCCGAAGCGGACCGCGACGTCGGCTTCCCCGGCTGCCACGTCGACCAGAGTGTCGGTTAGCGCGATGTCGATCAGGATGGTTGGGTAGAGTTCAGCAAACGCCCCGAGGATGGGCACGACGCAGAGCCGCCCGTGTGACAGTGCGGCGCTCACGCGAAGCCGGCCGCGAGGAGAGCCCTGATCGGCAATCTGCTGCTCCGCGTCGTCCAGGTCGGCCAAAATGCGACGCGCCGCCTGCACGTATGAGCGTCCTTCAGCCGTGAGCGTCAGGACACGAGTAGAGCGGAGCAGCAGCCGAACCCCAAGCCTCGCTTCAATGCGGTCGACCGCACGAGCGACAGCCGACGGGCTGAGATCGAGGTCTCGTCCCGCCCCCGAAAAGCTCCCCCGTTCAGCGACCCTGGCGAACAGCGCCAACTCCCGCGCCCGATCGGCCCCGCTGCCCACTTTTGCGTTCAATGCAGCAATCCTTCGCGTCGGCTGAGGATAGCGCAGCTCTCGATGCGCCGGCATCTATGCGCACCAGTAGCAGTCAGCGGGCGAATATGGATATCGGCAACTCAGATCCTCGGACGTCGTCGCGAACTCGCGCGCTGGATGAGGGGTCGAGATCGTCCAACCTCGGCCTGATAGCTCTGGCTTCGGGAGCCTTCGGTATCGGGGTCACCGAGTTCGCCCCGATGGGTCTGCTGCCTGTCATCGCCAACGATCTAGGCGTCTCGATACCGTCAGCGGGCCTCCTCATCAGCGCCTATGCGCTCGGCGTTCTGATCGGCGCGCCGTTGATGACGCTTACCACCGGCCGAGTTCCCAGGCGAACCCTGCTCGTCGGACTGGCCGCGATCTTCACGCTGGGAAACCTCCTGGCCGCGATCTCGGACAGCTACGGCACCCTCCTTGCGGCGCGCCTGCTGACCTCCTTCAATCACGGCGCGTTCTTCGGCGTTGGCTCGATCGTGGCGGCAAGTCTCGTTGCGCCGAACCGCCAGGCCAGTGCCGTCGCCGCCATGTTCATGGGCTTGACGATCGCCAACGTCGTCGGCGTCCCACTGGCGACGTGGGCGGGAGAGCATCTGGGCTGGCGCTCCTCCTTCTGGGGCATCACGGCACTTGGCGTCGTGATCATGGCCGCCCTCCGGCTCACCCTCCCCAACCTGCCGGCCCCCACAGGCGGGAACGCGCTGGCCGAGTTGCGCGTCCTGCGGCGAGGCAGCGTCCTCGGCGCGCTGGCGCTGACCGTGGTGGGTTCGAGTGCCATGTTCACGGTCTTCACCTATATCGCGCCGATTTTGCGTGAGGTGACCCAGGCCTCGCTTCCGTACGTGACGGCTATGCTCGTCACGTACGGTGTCGGTCTGACAGTCGGGAATTGGCTCGGTGGCAAGTTCGCGGACCGCTCCGTCGACCGCACGCTTATCATCACTCTCGCGTCGCTCTCAGCGGTGCTTGTTGCCTTCGCGGCCCTCATGTCGTTCGGAGCTCCCGTCGCGGTGCTGATATTCCTTTGGGGTGTCGCAAGCTTCGCGCTGGTGCCACCGCTTCAGGTCCGCGTCATGACCGCCGCAGCTGACGCGCCGAACCTTGCATCTTCCGTCAACATCGGCGCGTTCAACCTCGGAAACGCTCTTGGCGCAGCTCTCGGCGGAGGCGTGATCGCGCTCGACCTGGGTTACCCGGCCGTCGCATTAGCCGGAGCCGCCACCTCGGCCATTGGGCTTGTCGCCGTCCTGCTCGCAGTACGAAGTAGCGCGGTGTCTGCCGAACAGCAGCTCTGTCGCGCCTGAAAGGTCCGCTTTCGGGGACAAGAGCAACGTCAGCTTGTGGCGCACACGAGTAGTGCGTCAGCGCGGCGGGTTCGATGCTGACCTCTCCTACGTAGGAGAGTGTCATGCGTTCAGATCACGAAGCCGCTCGCGGGTCCTGGAACCACGGCCGCATCATCGGACCGAAGCCGCCTCTGAAGCCGAGGCATATCTGGGCTATTCGGACCAGGTTGCAGCACGAGGGCCGTGTTCGCGACCTCGCGATGTTCAATGCAGCGATCGACAGCAAGCTGCGGGGCTGCGACCTCGTCCGACTTCGCGTCGCCGACATCCACCTGGGCGACTCGATCCGGCTTCGCACCACCATCGTACAGCAGAAGACCGGCAGGCCGGTGCCGTTCGAGCTGACCGAGCCGACGCGCGAAGCGCTCGCGGCGTGGCTCCGCGTCCGGGGTCTACGAGGGAGCGACTGGCTCTTCCCCAGCCGCAGCCGCCCAGGCGATCACCTGACGACGCGTCAGTACGGTCGGTTGCTGGACGCCTGGGTTGCTCTGATCGGGCTCGATCCGGCCGCCTACGGCACACACAGCCTGCGCCGGACAAAGGTCGCCCTCGTGTATAAGCGCACCGGCAACCTGCGAGCGTGCCAGCTTCTGCTCGGACACACGAAGCTGGAGAGCACCGTGCGCTACCTCGGGATCGAGGTCGATGACGCCCTCGTCCTTTCAGAGCAGACCGACCTCTGAAGAATCCACGGCGGCTCCTAGACTAGCCGCCGTGACCTCGAGCGACCGCTCAGGGTGGATTGCGGCCGTCCGAGGCGTCGAAAGCTAAGGTCAGCTCTCGCCTAAGCAGCGGACTTAGATCCGGCATCAACCGGTCGTATTCAATCGCCGTGGGGGCGAAAGCGGAATGTCCGGTTTCGAGTGGTAGGCTCGGCGCAGCGGATGGTTGATACAGTCTGGAGCGCGGCAGCCACGTGAGCCGCATAACACTATCGACCAGGGCCCGTCGCTTTCGCGACGGAACTCGCAATAGCGGCCGCGATCCGCGTATCCGGCAGGGCAACTTTGCACGCAGGCCCCGGCAGCGAATTTGAGGGGCGGCCGGCAGTAGGAGCCGGCCCGCGGGTCGAAGCGCTGCGCGAAAGCTGCGGGCGTTCCGAGAACCATCTCGAAAAGGATGCAAACCGCCAGCCTATCATCGTTGCCATCCTTCGACGCGGGCCAGATTCGCTGAAAGCCCGGTTCGGATACCGCTGGGCTCCACGACGTACGCATCAGGCGCCCGCCTTGGCAGGCGCGGGGGCGATCAAGCAAGTTGGGTAGCCGACCGAAGCTCGTCCTGCGCCGCCGCATTCCGCTTCGGGAGGACCCAGTTCGGGCGCGGGAAATGGCAGGTGTACCCGTTGGGGTAGCGCTCCAGGTAATCCTGGTGCTCGGGCTCGGCTACCCAGAAGGGGCCGGCGGGCGCGACCTCGGTCACCACCTTGCCCGGCCACAGGCCGGAAGCCTCCACGTCCGCGATGGTGTCCTCGGCAACGCGCTTCTGCTCCGGGCTGTCGTAGTAGATCGCCGAGCGGTAGCTCAGGCCGCGATCCCCGCCCTGGCGATACAGCGTCGTCGGATCGTGGATCTGGAAGAAGAATTCCAGCAGGTCGCGATACGTGACCCGCGCGGGGTCGAAGATGATCTCGATGGCCTCGGCATGCGTGCCGTGGTTCCGGTATGTGGCGTTCGGTACGTCGCCGCCGGTATAGCCGACGCGCGTGGAGAGGACGCCATCGCGGGGGCGGATCAGGTCCTGCATTCCCCAGAAGCAACCACCGGCCAGAATCGCGCGTTCTTGTGCCATAGCCCGTCCTCCGTTCGCTCAGGTGTCGCAGCTCTACGCCGCCCTTCCTTGGGCAGACGTTGAGCAGGTCGCGGAAGTTCCGGCTATGCCGCTACTTCCGCCTCTTCGGCCAATGCTAGGGCAGGCTCCACCGCGAAGGACGATCCCTCCACCCTCGCGAGCCGACCCCGAATGGACTGTTGCGTCACCCTGGCTACCCGCTCGCCGAGTGCCTCGGCCGTGCGAAGATCGGATGCGGGCGGGGCGATTTCGGAGCCCTCGTCAGTGTTCGACTGCGCAGCCGCGCCAAGGAAGAATACGAGGCGGTTGAGGTCGTTCTCGGACCCGTCCGACCGATTGTTTCCAGGCAGCATTCCGAGGCTAACCCAATGCATTCCGAGCTGGGCAGCGAGGATGTTGAACTCGATCAGGGTCAGCAGCTTGTCGCCGGCGCGCGACCCCGAGTTCGTGAAACCTGCCGCGATTTTGTCGCGCCATGCGCCTGAGACGAATACCTGCGAGGTCGCGTCCATGAAGGTTTTGAACGGGCCTGACGCGCTGCCCATGTAGGTCGGGGCGCCGAAGATGATCGCGTCGGCGCCTTCGAGCGCGCTGAAGCGCGCCTGCGCCTCGTCCGATTTGAGGAACAGCACCGCCGCGCCCGGCACCTTTTCGACCCCGCGCCGCACGGCTTCGGCCTGGCGGGCGGTGTGGCCGTAGCCGCTGTGATAGACGATCGCGATCACGGCGTCTGTGTGTTTGATGTCTGAGCTCATGGTCGTCACGCCGCGTTGGAGGTCGGGGAGGCCTGTTGGCCCGAGATCGTCTTCAGGAGCAGGCTGGCGGCGGCAGTTGACGAGGCAGGGTTCTGGCCGGTGACGATTTGGCCATCGACAAGCGCAAAGCTCTCCCAGTCCGCCGCCTTTTCGTAGATCCCGCCGATCCGTTTCAGCTCGTCCTCAACGAGGAACGGAACCACGTGAGTGAGGCCGACAGCAGCCTCCTCGCCGTTGGTGAAGCCGGTGACACGCCTTCCCTTCACAAGCGGGACGCCACCATGCATCACCTTGTGAAACACCGCCGGCGCATGACACACGGCCGCGACCATCTTGCCCGACTCGTAGAAGGATCGGATCAGCGCGATCGAATCTTCATTTTCGACGAGGTCCCACATGGGGCCATGGCCCCCGACGTAGAAGATCGTGTCGAAATCCTCCGAGCGCATGTCGCCCAAACGCGCCGTGTTCGCGAGGGCTGCGCGAGCGACTGGGTCGCTCTTAAACCGGGTCATGGCCGGCGTTTGGTTCTCGGGCTCGTCGCTCTTGGGATCGATCGGCGGCTGGCCTCCTTTCGGAGACGCGAGCGTGAGCTCAACGCCTGCATCGCGAAACACGTAGTACGGCGCCGCGAACTCCTCCAGCCAGAAGCCGGTCTTCCGGCCTGTCTCTCCCAGGAGGTCGTGTGAGGTGAGCACCATCAGAAGCTTCATCGTCCAGCTCCTTAGTTCAGTCGTCGTAGTTGTTATGTTATGAAGCGCCTCTCTGGGATGATCACTTGCACCGTGGTATCACATACACCATCGTGTAGGCCCTGTATCAGAGAGATATTAGGGGCGTGTGTGCTTCAGTATACGCGTTTGCCTAGCGGGATGGGTCGCGTATCGAAAGACAATGGCTCGAGGTGAACCGGCCGGTAGTCGAGGCGCGTCGTGCCATCTTTATCCAGCCAGCAATAGCTGTGCTTGAGCCACCGCTGGTCGTCTCTGTCCGGATGATCCTCCCGGGCATGAGAGCCACGACTCTCAGTCCTCGCGAGAGCCGAGGTCAGGCTGACCACCGACTGCGCCATCATGTTGTCGAGCTCCAGCGCCTCAACCAGTTCGGTGTTGAAGAGCAACGAGCGATCCGTGAGCCGCAGGTCCGAACGAAGCGTCTCATCGATCTGGCGAAGCTTCGCCGCGCCTTCGAGGAGCAGAGGCCCGTCCCGAAACACAGCGCAGTGACGCTGCATCGCGCGCTGCATGGCAAGCCGGACCGTACCGACGTGTGTCTGGCCGGACGACAACCGGAGCCGGTCAAACCGGTCGAGGGCTCGTTCAGTCGCGATTCCTGGGACAGGTGCATGACGGTCGCCGGGCGCGACTGCCGCTACGGCCCGAGAGGCGGCTGCGCGACCGAACACGATGATGTCGAGCAGGGAATTCGAGCCCAGCCGATTGGCGCCATGTACCGAGACGCAAGCTGCCTCTCCGATCGCCATCAGGCCAGGAACCACGGACTCGGGATCTCCGTCGTGCAGAGTGACAACCTCGCCGTGCAGGTTCGTTGGCACTCCGCCCATGTTGTAGTGCACCGTCGGGAGGACCGGGATCGGCTCGCGTGTGACATCGACGCCGCCGAAGATCCTCGCGGTCTCGATGATCCCAGGAAGGCGCTCGTGGAGCAGGGACGAGCCAAGATGCTCGAGATGGAGATGAATGTGGTCCTTCTGCGGGCCGCAACCCCGACCCTCGTTGATCTCCAGGGTCATCGCGCGGCAGACCACGTGCCGGCCGGCCAGATCCCTGGCTGTCGGGGCATAGCGCTCCATGAAGCGCTCGCCCTCTGAATTGGTCAGGAAGCCTCCCTCGCCGCGCGCACCTTCGGTGATCAGGCAGCCTGACCCGTAGATGCCAGTGGGATGGAACTGCGTGAATTCCATGTCTTCGAGGGGCAGGTTGGCGCGCAGCACCATGGCGTTGCCATCGCCCGTGCAGGTATGAGCAGCCGTGCAGGAGACGTAGGCCCGGCCGTAACCACCGGTCGCAAGCACCGTCCGGTGCGCGCGGAACCGGTGCAGCGTGCCGGTTTCGAGGTTCCAGGCGATCAGCCCGCGGCAGGCGCCCTCGTCATCCATCAGGAGGTCGAGTGCGACGTATTCAACGAAGAACTCGGTGCGAAGCTCCAGGCACCGTTGGTACAAGGTGTGCAGGATCGCATGGCCCGTGCGATCTGCCGCCGCGCACGTGCGCTGCGCGATCCGTGAGCCGTATTCGAGGGTCTGACCGCCGAACGGGCGCTGGTAGATCCTCCCGTAGGCCGTGCGAGAGAAGGGCACGCCGAAATGCTCGAGCTCGAGCACGGCAGCCGGCGCCTCCCTGCACATGAACTCGATCGCATCCTGGTCGCCGAGCCAGTCCGACCCCTTCACGGTGTCGTACATGTGGTAGTGCCAGTTATCGCCATCGCTCATGTTGCCGAGCGACGCCGCCATGCCGCCTTGGGCCGCGACCGTGTGACTGCGCGTCGGAGCCACTTTGGTGATGTACGCCGTCCGCAAACCCGCAGCCGCCATGCCCAGCGCAGCGCGCATACCCGCACCCCCGGCTCCGACGATCACGACGTCGTAGAGGTGTTCTTCAACCTCATAAGCTCGTGCCATGGCGGCCTGCCTCGACGGCAATCAGTGCCCGGCGCTCTGGCCGCCATCGACGTGAAGGATCTCGCCCGTCACGAACGGGGCCGACTCGAGGTAGAGCGCGGCCTGGACGACGTCGGTGATGTCACCCATGCGTCCGATCGGATGCATCCGGTCTAGCGAGGCGTGGGTCTCGGCTGCGTGCATCGGCGTCTTGATGATGCCCGGGGAGACGGCATTCACGCGGATCCCGCGCTGGGCGTACTCGATCGCGAGCGCGCGGGTGGCGGCGTTCAGCCCGCCCTTGGTCAGGGAAGCGAGGGCCGACGGAACGGCGGAGTTCGCCTGGTCCGCCAGGGTTGTCGTGATCTGGACCACATGGCCGCTCAGGCGCTTCTCCATGTCCGCGAGCGCCTGTTGCGTGATGTAGAAGAACCCGGACGTGTTGACGGCAATGATGTTCCGATAGTCGGCTTCTGTGTAGTCCGTGAACGGCTTGGCGATGAAGATGCCCGCGTTGTTGATCAACGAGTCCACGCGCCCGAACCGAGCCACAGCCTCTGAGATCACACGCTCGGCGGTCTCGCGGAGTGAGATGTCACCAGGGACTGCCAAAACATCATCGTCAGCGCCTGGCCTGATCGTACGAGCGGTGGCGACCACCCTGTAGCCGCGCTCCCGATAAGCGGTGACGAGCGCAGCGCCGATGCCCCGAGACGCCCCGGTGATAACGGCGACCTTTCTGTCCATCGCTGCCTCCTCTCTTTCTGCGGATCGAGCCGGGTCAGGTCAGAGCCCGAGTTTGCCGACGTAGTGGCCGAGCCTCGTTTCGACGTCCCCCGGCTTGTGAAACCCGAGGTTCATCAGCGCCTGGATCCGCCGCTGGGCCGCGGGACGGTTCAGGGATCCAAGGAAGGCATCCCATTCGGGGGCTATGTCGGTATCGGGAGGAAGGCTGGCGGCATCGACCAGCCGCTTCGTTTCGGCGATCGCCTGTCGATCGAAGGTGGCGATGCGGCTTGCGAGGGCATCGACAAAGGCGTCGAGTTCCGCATCCGGGAAGCTTCTGTTCACGTAGCCGTAGCGCTCTGCGAGCTCGCCATCGACGTCGTCGGCGCCCAGCAGAACCTCGAGCGCCCGACCTCGCCCGATCAGGCGCGGTAGCCGCGCCATTGGCCCGCCGCCTGGAACAAGTCCTGCGCCGACCTCCCATTGCGAGAGGATCGCCTTCTCGCGGCTTGCGAAGCGCATGTCGCTGGCGAGAGCGAGCTCGCTGCCGACGCCGGTCGCCCGGCCGCGGATCTTGGCGATCGAGACGACCGGGGCCCTGCTGATGCGGACCAACATGTCCGGGAGCTGCTGCAATCCGGTCGGCCCGGGCGGAAGGCTCAGCGTCCGTTCGCGATCTGCAAGGAAGTCATAATGCGTGATGAAGAAGCCCGGCACCGCGCTTTCGAAGACGACGACCTTCACTTCCGGGTCGGTCTCCAGCTCCCGCACAACCATCTCGAGTTGCGGCATGCCATCCGGGCCGAAGATATTCAGCGGCGGATTGTCGAAGATGACGCGCCACCATTCCGGCGAGCGACGATCCAGGCGAACCAGTTGATTGTCTGACATGACCGACCTCGCTCACCCGGGCATCCGGCTTCATTCGGTCAGTCGCAAATGACAAAGGGTGTGTCGCGATCCTATTGCACGAAGGTGTCGTCGATACCTGAGTATCAGTTCCGACTGATGATCCCGAGCTGCGCCGCCATGTTGACGAGATCGGCGAATGAGGTCGCGCCCATCTTGTGCATCGCCCTGCCGCGATGAACCTTGACAGTGATTTCGCTGATCCCAAGCTCGCCGCCCACTTGCTTGTTCAGGAGCCCGGTCACGACGAGCGCCATCACCTCCCGCTCCCGCGTGCTGAGGGAGGAATGGCGCTCCTGAAGCGCCTGCAACTGAGAGCGCTGGTTCAGGGCGGCGGTGCTGCGCACGAGGGCCTCGCTTATCGTCTGAAGCAGGGCCTCGTCCCCGAAGGGCTTGGTGAGGAACTCGATGGCGCCCGCCTTCATGGCCCGGACGGTGGTCGGCACATCGCCATAGCCGGTGATGAAGATCACCGGCATGTCGGCTCCGTCCTGGAGCAGCCGTTGCTGCAGCTCAAGGCCGTTGAGATCCGGCAGGGAGACGTCGAGCACAAGGCAGCTCGGTGATCTTGGTCGTGGATGCGAGAGGAAGTCCTGCGCCGATGAGAAGACGACCGGCGCCCAGCCGGCTTCGTCGATCAAGGCTTCCAGTGCCTCGCGAACGGAGATGTCATCGTCAACCACGTAGACGGTCGGCTTGACCTCTACGTTCGCGCGCGACGCGAGGCTATCCAGAGGAGAGTTCCGCCACTGCATCCCGCACCTCCCGTCTGGATAAAGCCTCGCCGGCTCACTTCGGCATCAGGACTGTTTCAAGCGCGTCGAGCAGCGCCGTATCCGTGAAAGGCTTCAGTAGGCACTCGGTATTGCCGGGCCTGCGCAGGCGGGCGCAGGTCTGCTCATCGCCGTGCGCCGTGATGAACACGACGGGGATGGCCCGGCCGCGATGCACCAGCTCCCGCTGGAGCTCGATGCCGGACATGCCGGGCATGGCAACATCGAGCACGAGGCACTCCGCCTTGTCCAGGAGATCGGACGCGAGGAAATCCTCCGCGGAGGAGAATGTCTCAGCGTTGTGTCCGAACAAGGAAATCAGATCGGGCAGAGATTCGCGAACCGATTCATCGTCGTCGATCACCGCGATCATCGCTCTTCGTGTCATCATCTGAACCCGTTCGCATCCATCCCACCCGGCAGCGCGCTTTGTGGGGGAATGAATGTCTGGCCGGCGGCCTTTGCGGGGATGGAAAAGCAGAAGGTCGAGCCCGACCCGGCGTTGCGCTTCGCCCAGAGCCGCCCCTGATGGCTTTCGATGATGGTCCGGCTGACCGCGAGGCCGATGCCCATGCCGTTGCTCTTCGTCGTGAAGAAGGGATCGAACAGCTTCTGTTCGTGGGCGGGATCGAACCCGACGCCGGAATCCATGACGCGGACGATAACGTGGTCGTCGCCCGCGCGCTCGGTCGCGAGCAGCAGGTCTCTCGGGCGGTCGGCGATGTCGCGCATCGCCTCGGAACCGTTGAGGAGCAGATTCAGAAGAACTTGCTGGAGCTGCACCCGGTCGCCAACGACGGATGGCAGATCCTCTGCCAACTGCGTGCGAAGGGTCACGCCGTTCCTCCGCAACTCGGTGAGCGAGAGCGTGACGACCTCCCGTGCTGCGGCGTTCAGGTCGACCGCTTCCGGGGCGGGCGCGCGCCTCGAAAACAGTGCCCGCAGGCGCGCGATGACTTCGGATGCCCGCTTCGCATCTCGGATCGTGCGACGCGCTGTCTCCTGGGCTCCACCTATGTTCGGCGGGTCGGCTGCCAGCATGCGCAGCCCGGTCCCGGCATTGGTCATGATCCCGGCCAGCGGCTGGTTCAGCTCGTGCGCGATCGAGGCCGTGAGCTGCCCCATCGTCATCACGCGGGTCGCGTGCGCGAGCTCGGCCTGTGTCTCGCGGAGCTCGTCCTGCGCTTGCTTCCAATCATGCATGTCGACGCAGACGCCGTGCCACTTGACGATGTGGCCTTCCTCGTCACGCAGGGGGAGGCCGGCAGTCAGGCACCACCGATAGGAAGCGTCTGACGCGTGAATCAGCCGGACCTCGGCCTGGAACGGCGCGCCTGTCGCGGCGCTCGCCTCCCAGGCGCCCGTGGCCCGCTCGCGATCGTCGGGATGGAAGAGACGCCGCCAGCCGCCCCCCCTGATCTCGTCGGCCGTAAAGCCGGTGTAGTCCAGCATACGGGTGTTGCAGTAGTCGCACGATCCGTCCGGATCCGCGCTCCAGAGCATCTGCGGGATCGTCTCGGTCAGATTCCGGAGGTTCCACTCGCTAGCCCGCAGCATCTCCTCCGTGCGCTTCAGCTCTTCGATGTCGATGGTGACGCCGAACCATTTCGTTGCCTTGGAGCCGCGTTCGAGCGGGTGCGCCCGGTTCAGGAACCACCGGTAGCGCCCGTTGAAGCGGCGGATGCGGGTTTGGGCCTCTCCGGCGTTCCCCGAGGCAAGGCAGGCATTCCGGAAGTCGACATGGCTCCGAAGATCGTCGGGGTGCACGACCTGCAGCCATTTTCGCCCTTCGACATCTTCGAGCGTCAGGCCCAGGTAGTCTCGATAATGCCTGTTGATATAGGTGATCCCGCCATCCGGGCCTGCAGACCAGACATAGGCCGGTATCGTGTCGATGATCTCGGCGAGATTGCGCTCGCTCTCGACAATGGCCGCCTCCGCAACCTTTCGATCGTGGATGTCGATACAGGTGCCGTACCACCTGATGATGCCGCCATATCCGTCCCGAAGGGGAAGGGCGTTGGTCAGGAGCCAGCGATAGGTGCCGTCGGCCGGGTGTACGGTGCGCACCTCGACCTGGTACGGCGCTCCGGTCTCGATGCATGAGAGCCAGACCTGGCTGGCCGGCTCGACATCGTCCGGGTGCAGCATCTTGGTCCAGCCGGTGCCCATCACCTCGTCTGCAGAGAGGCCGGTGAAGTCAAGGAGGCGAGTGTTGCAATAATCGATGGAGCCGTCGGGCAGCGCGCTCCAGAGCATCTGCGGGATCGTTTCGGTGAGCTGGCGCAGCTTCCACTCGCTCGTACTCAGCGCCTCCTCGGCGCGCTTCCGATCCTCGATGTCGATGTTAATTCCGAACCACTTCACGACCCGGCCGGCGTCGTCGCGAAGCGGGTTCGCGCGGAACAGAAACCAGCGATATTCGCCGTCAAAGCGCCTGACCCGCGCCTCCGCGCCTCCGGGTTGGCCCGAGGCGAGAAGCTCCTTCCAGACGGAGATCAAGCCCGCCCTGTCGTCGGGATGAACGCTCGCTGCCCAGCCGGCTCCGAGAACCTCGTCCAGCGTCAGTCCCGTGTAGTCCAGATAATGCTTGTTGAAGAAGTCGGCCGAGCCGTCGATCTCCGCGGACCAAACGACGCTCGGGATGGCATCGACGATCTGCGCCAGCCTGCTCTCGCTCGCGGCGAGAGCCTGTTCGGCCCGCTTCTGATCGTCGATGTCGACGATCAGGTGAAACCAGCGGAGAATGTTTCCCGCAGGATCGCGCAGCGGGACGCCAAGCACGTTGAACCAGCGATAGACCCCATCGTGACGGCGATGCCGGCTCTGCACATTGTAGGTGTGCCCGGCCCGGTGAGCCGAGAGCTGTGCGCTGATCGTCGCCTCAATGTCGTCTGGGTGGACGAGGTCGGACGCTTTCCATTCCTTCAACTCGTCGAAAGATTTGCCGAAATACGTCATCGTCGGCCGGTTGACTCCCTCGACCGCTCCGGTCGGTGTCGTGACCGCGACCGGAACGGGGATGCTGTCCACGACGAGCTGAAAATCCAGCTCCCTCCGCCGCAACTCCTCGTTCGCCGCGGCGAGCTCGCGAGTTCGGGCCGTGACACGCTGCTCGAGTTCCTCCGCAAGGCGCTTCTGTTCGCCCAGGCGCCGAGCTGCCTGGAGGCCGATCGTCGCCTGGCTGGCAGCGACATTCAGCAGGAGAGCCTCCGTTTGGCTGGGAAATCCGGCTTGCCGCGACCCGACCACAAGCGAGCCGTGTTCCCCAAGCAGCCCGAGCGGGGTCGCGTGGATTGCCAACTCTGCGCCGGCAATGGTCAGGCACCGCGCCCTGTCATGCTCTTCGGCGTTCAGCCAAGGGCCCAGGGCGGCATCGAGTTCCCCCGGTTCCGCGACGGCCGCGGCCCAGGGGGACAGGCGGCTCACGATGGGCGGCAGCTCGGAGCCCGCGAGGTTCAGGTGGAGATACGCAAACTCCGCCTCCAGCAGGTTGAATACCGCAGCGACGAGGCTGCTCGCGATCCTGTTTGCATCCTGTCCGGCCCAAGTGGCGGGCAGCGCCATCAGGCCGATCATGTCGCCGATGCAGCGCTGGAGCCGCCTGTTCTCCGCCAGCACTGAGCCGAGCTCCATGGTCAACTCGCGCAGGCGCAGGCGCAAGACCGGGGCTGACGATCGCGCAGCTCCCGGAGGAAGACATCGGGCGGCACGAAGAACGGGTTCCGCTGGATGACCCCGCCCACGATGATCAACGGGTGCGTGCGCGTGACATCCAGGACGGCGTCGCTGCTGAACTTGGCGAGGTCGTAGACGCACACGACCGTGTCGCCGTGGCGAGACCACAGGTGGTTCACGCGCGCTTCGAACTCGATCACGTCATGGATGCAGGATGGGTGATCGGCGGCCCATTCCATCTGGCAGACGATGCGGTTCGCCGGAAAGATCGCCTCGCGGCGGCTTGCGATCTTCTCGAAGGTTTGGAGCATCCGGTCCTGGTTGAACCGGCCGCCATGCAGATATGCGCCGGTGCTGGAGCGGATGTCCAGTTGCCCGCGGCGCCGCGCGTCTGCCGCGTCGATCCCGGCAGCGATGAGCCTGTCGACGTGCTGGTCGTGCCGGTCTGGGCTGACCACATGCACCGCCTTGTGACCGACGGCGAAGCCGTCCTTGATGAAGGGCAGGAGAACCCGGTACTCCTCGTCTTCGCTGTTGAAGAATGCGCAGACATGGCGGGGAGGATCCAACAGGGCACCCGCTAGCCGAGGCGGCTCGTCTTCCCTCATCACCCGGATCCTTCGCGCGATCGCTTCCAGCTGCCGCGCACCATGCACTCGGGAGGCGCCGCACACCGATAGCACCTTGGTATCGGTTTGGCGGATTTCGCCCTCCCCAGAGCCGCTGATCGACCTCGCCGGGGCGGGCGGGACCGACCACAAGGTATAGGCGACACCATCGTGCAATCGCCGTGCTCCCGCTGAAGACGGACTTTGACCGGGCGAAACACCTCGCTCGGCCCGTCGGGCCCAGGGGAGAAGCTCCATGTTGCAGGCCCACTCGTCACCGGCGCGCCGAGAGGTGCTTGTCGCCGCCGCAGCCGCCGGGGCGGCCAGCATCGTGTCTGTGCCGCTCCACGCGGCGCCGGCCGAGATCCGACCCTTCCAGGTGCGCTTTCCCGACGAGGCGCTGCTCGATCTGCGCCGCAGGATCGGCGCCGCGCGCTGGCCGACGCAGGAACTAGTCGGCGACGCCTCCCAGGGCGTCCAGCTCGCGACGATGCGGAGCCTGGCCCGCTATTGGGCGAGCGAGCACGATTGGCGGAAGGTCGAGGCGAAGCTGAACGCCTTGCCGATGTTCCTCACCGAGATCGACGGGCTGGATATCCACTTCATCCACGTGCGCTCGAAGCATCCCGGGGCCCTGCCGATCATCATCACGCACGGCTGGCCCGGCTCGGTCATCGAGCAGTTGAAGATCATCGGCCCGCTGACTGACCCGACAGCGCATGGTGGCGCACCCACCGATGCCTTCGACGTGGTGATCCCGTCTCTCCCGGGGCATGGGTTCTCTGGGAAGCCGACCGCGACCGGCTGGGACCCGCAGCGGATCGCGCGTGCCTGGACGGTGCTGATGAAGCGCGTCGGCTATACCCGCTACGTCGCACAGGGTGGCGACTGGGGCGATGCCGTCTCCGAGCAGATGGCGGTGCAGGCGCCGCCCGAACTGCTCGCCATCCATACCAACATGCCCGCGACCGTGCCGGACCGCATCGCCAAGGCGCTCGCGGCAGGCGCCGAGCCTCCCGTCGGCCTCTCGGCCGAAGAAGCGAACGCCTACGCCCAGCTCGACTTCTTCTACAAGCACGGCCTCGGCTACGCGCAGGAGATGGCGAACCGTCCGCAGACCCTCTACGGCCTGGAGGACTCGCCCGTCGGCCTCGCCGCCTGGATGCTCGATCATGACGCGCGCAGTTACGAGCTGATAGCGCGCGTATTTCGGGGCGAGCGGGAAGGATTGTCGCGAGACGACATCCTCGACAACGTCACGCTTTATTGGCTGACGGGTACAGCGGTTTCGTCGGCACGGCTCTACTGGGAAAACAAGCTGGCCTTTTTCGCACCCAAGGGCATCAAGATACCGGTCGCGGTGAGCGTCTTTCCGGACGAGATCTACGCGGCACCGAAGAGCTGGGCGGAAGAAGCGTTTCCGAAGCTCATTCACTACAACCGGCTCCCCAAGGGCGGGCATTTCGCGGCCTGGGAGCAACCCGAGGCCTTCACGGCCGAGCTGAGACAGGCGCTTCGCCAGCTCCGCGCGTAGGGCGCCGAGCCGCAGCGCACCACCCCTCGTCCAACCTGCCGCTGCCCGGGAGGCACGCTATGAACCAGCAGAGCAAGCTCATCTACACGGCCAAGGTCCACACGACGGGTGGGCGCGAAGGCGGAACGTCCTTGAGCTCGGACAGCAATCTCGACGTCCATATCGCGCCGCCCGGCAGCGGCCGGCCGGGCACGAACCCCGAGCAGCTCTTTGCTGCCGGGTGGTCCGCCTGCTTCGAAAGCGCAATCGGGATTGCGGCCCGCCGCAAGCGTGTGACGCTGCCGCCTGGCTTTGCGATCGACGCTGAGGTCGATCTCAGCCTCGTGGACGGGTTCTACACTCTGGGGGCCCGGCTGGACGTTACCCTACCCGGACTGGCCCGCGAAGTCGCGCAGGGACTCGTCGACGAGGCCCACACGCTCTGCCCGTACTCCCGGGCCACGCACGGCAACATCGAGGTCACGACGACGGTCGCGGTCTAGTCGCCTGTCATCGAGGAGCAGCACCGATGAGCAGCTTGGGGCAAACTCAGGGGATGGATCTCGACCGCCGGCGGCTTCTCGGCGGAGCGGCGCTCATCGTCGCCGCTTCGGAGATCGGCATCACGGGCGCCGCAACGGCGCAAACCTCCGCGGGCACCGGGGGCGGATCGCTCGGTCAAATCAGGCAGATCGGTGCCGGGCTCCTCAACATCGGATACGCCGAAATCGGCCCGGCGAGCGGGGCCGCCGTGATCCTGCTGCACGGCTGGCCCTACGACATCCACAGCTATGCCGAGGTTGCTCCGCTCCTCGCGTCCAGCGGCTTCCGGGTAATCGTGCCCCATCTCCGCGGCTATGGCTCAACGCGCTTCCTCTCGAGCGACACGCCTCGGAACGGGCAGCAGGCGGCGCTCGCGGAAGACGTTCTCGCGTTGATGGATGCCCTGCGGATCCAGCGCGCCGTCATTGCGGGATACGATTGGGGCGCGCGCACCGCCAATATCGTCGGCGCGCTCCGACCCGACCGCTGCGCGGCGATGGTTTCGGTCAGCGGCTATCTCATCGGCAGTCAGGCCGCCAACCAGCGCCCGCTTCCGCCCCAGGCCGAGCTCGCATGGTGGTATCAGTTCTACTTCGCCACGGAACGCGGACGGGCCGGCTACCAGGCGAATACACGCGCCTTCGCCCGCCTCATCTGGCAGACGGCCTCGCCCCGCTGGGAGTTCGACGAGGCGACCTTCGCGCGTAGCGCCGCCGCCTTCGACAATCCGGACCACGTGGCCATCGTGATCCATAACTATCGCTGGCGCCTCGGTCTGGCTGAGGGCGAGAGTCAGTATGACGCGATGGAGAAGACGCTGGCCACCGGGCCCGCCATCTCCGTCCCGACGATCACGCTGGAGGGCGATGCCAACGGTGCGCCGCATCCGGACCCGAAGGATTACGCCAGGAAGTTCTCCGGGCCTTACGAGCACCGCACGATCCGCGGCGGCGTCGGGCACAACCTGCCCCAGGAAGCACCGCAGGCCTTCGCGCAGGCGGTGCTCGACGTGAGCCGGATCTGAGCTCATGGGCTCGCCTGCCTGTTACCGCACCGTGAGCGTCGATGGCCTGCCCATCTTCTACCGCGAGGCCGGCCGGCAGGACGCGCCGGTCCTGCTGCTCCTGCACGGTCTGCCCTCGTCGTCCCGCATGTATGCCCCGCTGCTGGACCGCCTCTCCGACCACTATCGACTGGTCGCACCGGACTATCCGGGCTTCGGCCACAGCGCCGCTCCAACACCGAGCGCGTTTTCCTACACGTTCGATCGCATTGCGGAGGTGATGGTCCGCTTCATCGAGACGATCGGCATCTCCCGCTACACCTTGTTCATGCAGGATTACGGCGGTCCGGTCGGATTTCGCATGGCGATGGCGCATCCTAAGCGCGTGGAGGCGCTGATCGTCCAGAACGCGGTGGCCCACGATACGGGCCTCGGCGAGGCCTGGCTGGCGCGCCGTGCCTTCTGGGCAGATCGCGCCGCGCACGAGCGCACGCTCCGCGAGAACCTGCTCTCGCTCGAGGCGACCCGACGCCGCCATATCGGCCATGATCCCAATGTGGAGCGCTACGATCCGGACCTCTGGACGGACGAGTTCGCTTTCCTCAGCCGGCCCGGCCAGGCGGAGATCCAGACCGAGCTGTTCTACGACTATCGCAGCAACGTCGCGGCCTACCCGCGGTGGCAGGAGTGGATGCGGAGCTTTCAGCCCCGAATGCTGGTGCTGTGGGGCAAGTACGACGCGTCCTTCGACATCTCCGAACCGGAAGCGTACCGGCGCGACGTTCCCGGTGCCGGGGTCCACATACTGGAGGCGGGCCACTTCGCGCTCGACACGGAAGCGGACCGGATCGCCGCTCTGATCCAGGGCTTTCTCTGACGTCTCTTTTCCGAGACCGGCGGCGCCACCAGGCCCCCGCTCAACGATCATGAATGACCTCTCGGCAGCTCACCTGCCGGGCCGACCCTGCTCACCCGGAATCCGTAGCTTGAGGACAGCGACATGACCGGTCACGAGATCGTCGATTCCAGCTTCACCGCCATCATCAACGCACCCATCCACATGATCGATATTCCGGAATGGTGCTTCTCGCTCGGGGAGAAAGACTACCAGGATTGCTCGCCCGCCCACATTTCGGCTGGGTTCACGACCACGCCGGATGGCCGGCGGATGTCGATCAACGTCGAGGTCATCGGCGGCAGCCTGATGGTCCAGCATTATGTCGATACCCTCGGTAGGCCCGACCATCTCGTACTGGAGTCGGTGTCAGACGTCTTCACGCCCTCGGGCCGGACCACCATCCATGTGCTCTGGGAGCTGACCGTTAAGGCGATCGACTCCGAGCGCTGCGAGTTCATCAACCGCGTGCGGTCGAAAGCGACGGACGAGTTCAACGCCTTCCTGGACCGCCAAGGCATCCCGTTCGACGTCTTCCGCGCGCAGCGCCAGCCGATGTCGATCGCACATAACCGCGGCGAGACGCCCTTGTTCGCCGCGAGCATCGAACGTGCGGCCCTCAGGCGCGCCACGGCAAACTGAGAGCCGGGGCAGGGAGATCAGCCATGCGACCGACGACCTATGCGAAGGACTCGACGGCTCTCCTCTTCGTCGATCCGTACAATGACTTCCTGTCCGAGGGCGGCAAGATCTGGCCGCGCGTAAAGGCGGTCGCCGACGAGGTGAACCTCCTCGAGAACCTGAGGCAGGTCACCAAGGCCGTGCGAAGGGCCGGCATGAAAATCTTCATCGTTCCCCATCGCCGATGGGAGCCCGGCGACTACGAATGCTGGTGCCACCCGAACCCCACCCAGATCGCGATCATCAAACGCCACTCTTTCGCGCGGGGGGAATGGGGCGGGGACTGGCACCCCGATTTCGCCCCGCAGGCTGGCGACATCATCGTGAAAGAGCATTGGGCCCAGAGCGGGTTTGCGAACACCGATCTCGATCAGCAGCTTCGGCAGCACGGTGTCACGCATGTCATCGTGGTGGGCCTGCTCGCGAACACCTGCATCGAGTCGACGTCCCGGTACGCGATGGAACTAGGCTATCACGTCACGCTCGTCCGGGATGCGACGGCCGCGTTCACGATGGAGATGATGCACGCAGCTCATGAGCTAAACGGGCCGACTTACGCGCATGCAATCTTGAACACACACCAGATGCTGGCCGCTTTAGCTTGCTAGACGGCCGAGGGATTATCCCGAAAGGTCGATGATGCGCATTCGAGAAGTGCCTTGACTGATGGAGCCGTGCATATGTTCACCAGCTTTTCTAGCAAACATCAGCCTGGCCAGGATCGTTTTCGAGCGATCTGCAGTGAGGATTTGCTGTGGAAGCCCTTCCCTGCATTCCCGCCAGCCGCTCGACTCGCGGTCGTGGTGGGCGATCCGCAAGGCGTCGGTGTCTACGTAATCCGGGTCCATCTACCCGCCGGGACGAAGATGATGCCGCACAGACACCCCGAAGATCGGATCTACACCGTGATCTCAGGCGTGTTTTATATCGGCCTCGGTGACGAATTCGACGAGAGCAAACTCTTGGCCTATGCGCCCGGCACTGTCGTCATATTGCCCGGAGGAACATCGCACTTCCATTGGGCAAAATCTGGCGACTATATAACCCAAGTCAGCGCCGTTGGTCCGCTTGGTCTCGATTATGTGGATTCCGCAGAGGACCCCCGTGCCTTGGCCAGAGTAGAAGGGGAAGCAACGTCCGAGCATAAGTGGGTCGCAATTCCTTAGGCCATCGTTCTTCGACGTCTACTCCGGGCCGAACGTCCGCTTCGGGGTTAATATCGAGCCCGGCTGGTTGGCTGAAATGGGCGCAGTTCGGAATGTCCGCTCTCGGGCGCTGACCCAAGTTCCGCTGTTGGCGCGCCCCGGAAGCGAGAGCTCGGGATTCCATCCTGTCCGGGTCCGGGTGGATTGCGGCCGTCCGAGGCTTCGAAAGCTAAGGTCCGCTCTCGCCAAGCAGCGGACTTAGATCCGGCATCAACCGGTCGTATTCAATTGCCGTGGGGGCGAAAGCAGCCTGACTGGTTCCGGGCAATTGGGGCGGGGAAGCGGACCTAGCGCTTAGCTCGAGGTTTGAGGGCTTGATGGGGAAGGGCCTTGCGCACTTTAGATCTTTGCTCTAACAGGCGGCATCCCGTCAGAGTACCCCCGCACGATGTGATCTTTCCCCGAAGCTGTGCCTCGTCCAAGCCTGTTTCGGAAACAGATCCATGTCTGCTACTATCGCGCTTTCGCGCCTATCTTATTCGACACCTGACGGTCGTCTGCTCTTTTCTGATATTGACCTGACTCTAGGGCCTGTTCGTACCGGACTGGTCGGTCGGAACGGGGTTGGAAAGTCAACCTTGCTTCGCCTGCTCTATCGCGAGCTTCGCCCGAATGCGGGTTCGGTCATGCTGCACGGCCGTCTCGGCTTCTTGCGGCAAGTCGTTCAACAGGATCTGTCCCAAACTATCGCAGACCTGTTTGGCATCCAGGCCGATCTTGCGCGCCTGAGCCGCGCGGAGCGGGGCGAGGCCGACGCAGATGACCTGGCCGCAGCCGATTGGACGCTCGGCGCACGGCTCGACGCCGCTCTCGCGGGTTTCGATCTGAGGATCGCACCAGACACGCTGCTCGCCAGCCTGTCGGGGGGGCAGCGCACCCGGGCTGCGCTGGCCGCCCTGACCTTCGCCGAGCCGGACTTCCTGCTCCTCGATGAACCGACGAACAATCTGGACCGGTCGGGCCGAGACACGGTGGCGGAATGGCTGGCGAATTGGCGCAAGGGGGCTCTCGTCGTCAGCCATGATCGCATGCTTTTGGAAAGCATGGACGCGATCGTGGAACTCACGGCGTCAGGTGTAAGCCGCTACGGAGGCGGCTGGAGCGCTTATCGCGCTCAGAAGGATCTTGAGCTCGCGGCCGCAGAGCGCGATCTATCTGATGCTCTGAAGGAAATCGCCGCTGCTACCCGCGCGGCGCAGGTCGCGTCCGAACGCAAGGTCCGCAAAGACAGTGCAGGCGCGCGTGCGGCGGCAAAGGGCGGCGGACCCCGCATCCTGCTCGGCGCAAGGAAGAACCGCAGCGAGGTGACCGGCGGTGTGAGAGCTCGCCAACTCGAGCGCCGGACGAACGACTCCAATGCCGCCGCCGCGTCCGCGCGCGAACGCGTCGTCGCGAACACGCAGCTTCGGGCAGCAACGACGTCAACCGGCCTATCTGACGACCGGAGGGTACTTACGGTGCGCGAGGTGACCGTGGGCTATCGCGCCGACAAGCCGGTTCTCCGCGACGTGTCGCTGGAGATCGTCGGCCCCGAGCGCGTGGCGGTGGTGGGGCCAAACGGGACGGGCAAGTCGACCCTTATGCGCCTTCTGCTAGGGACGCTGAAGCCGTGGTCCGGTGAGGTCGCCGTGCATGTCCCCTTCGCGATGCTGGACCAGCGCGTCAGTCTGCTCGATCCGCGGACGACGATCCTGGACAACTTTCGTCGCATCGCTCCGGGAAACAGCGAAAATGCCTGCCGAGCATCGCTCGCCCGGTTCCAGTTCCGAGCGAACGCCGCTTTGCAGCCGGTATACTCGTTGAGTGGTGGGGAGATGTTGCGGGCCGGCCTCGCCTGTGTGTTGAGCCCTCAGGCTCCGCCAGCTCTGCTCATCCTGGACGAGCCGACAAACCATCTAGACACCAGCTCAATCGAGGCGGTCGAAGAGGGTCTTTCCGCCTATGACGGTGCTCTCCTGGTCGTAAGTCACGACGAGCCGTTCCTGACCGCGATCGCGATAGACCGACGCGTAGCCCTGGCGCCGAATGATGTCGGGTTCTCGCATGGGTTGTCGGATGCCTCGGGGTGAAACGAGAGCGGTCTTGCCCGAATCGCCACAACGCCTAACGGCTCCACGCGCCCTCGGATGTGGCGCACGCCAAGATCGTTGAGTTCGAGCTCGTTCGGGACGGTTAGGCAAGCGAGAAGGTCCCTGGAAGCCAGCACCGACGCGCCGACCTCTTTGGCCAAGTGCTCGAGGCGGCTCGCAATGTTCACCGCGTCGCCGAAATACGTGATCTTGCGTCGTTCCAGACCTAGCTCGGCCGTCACCACCGAGCCGCAATGCAGCGCGGCTCTGAACCGCGGCACTTCACCGACCTGCGCCGCCCACCGCTCCGCGTCCTGTTCGATCATGCGAGCAAAGTCGAACACGCAGCGCAGGCAGGCGGCATCTCGCACGCCAGCGCCCATGGTCCAGCTGACGATGGCCATGTCGCCGACATAGTCGTCGATCGAACCGCCCCAACGATGGACGGGAAAAGCGAGTTCGCTGAAGATTGCGTTGAGGTACGATTGGATAGCGAAGTTCCCATGCTGCTCCGCGAAGCGCGTCGACCCGAGCACGTCCAGGAAGAGAAACACGCGCTCCTCCGTGACCGGACGATGATACCGACCCAACACGAAACTTCCGAAGATGCGGGGTCCGATGAAGTCGCGGACCCGGAACAAGAAGGTGGCAAGTGCTGAGATCGCGAGGGCGAAGGCTAGGCCATCGTCCGACATGATCATCGCCACGCGCGGGCTCGGCGCGTAATCGAAGGCGTGATGCAGCAACGTTCCGGCGGCTGCATTCCCAATGAGGATGAGCACCAGGTAGGTGGTGATGGCGGCGGCGGCATAGATCGGCGTTGCCGCCCGCTCGTCAGGTTGCGCCAGCGGCGGATCAGAAGGCCGCGCTCATACAAGAGGACCGGCCAGCCGATGAATGCGCCTCTTATTGCGGATATCGCGGCATCGACATCGAAGGCGAGCCCGTAGATCAGGCCTGCAGATGCACCGGTGGCGGGAGCGACAAGCCAAATTCGGGTGATGATCGGCCAAGGTCTGGACGCGCGCCTTCGGCCGGTGGGACCGCACGGCTCTAGTCTCGCGTCACTGAGCATAACGGGTGAAGACGTAGTCGCGCGCCTTCACGCGAGCCTCGTGACAGGCAAAGCAGGTCCGATGCTGCTCTTCATCAACGGGCTTGCCGCCGATGAACCGGCCGAAGCCCCATCCGCCGGTCGCCGCATACCTCTTCGAGTCCTTGACCATCACCTGCACGGTCGTCGGCGAGCCGGGGACCGTGGCCGGTTCGAACTCGGCTGATGGGACGTGCATCCAGGCGAGCTTGACGAGGATGGTTCCGTCGGGGAACGGCAGCTTCCCGGCCCGGTACGTTTGCACCGCGGCCTCGTTGCCGAGGACCGTCCTCAGTTCGTTCAGCGGCTCGCCTTCGAGAGCCGGCGCAATGAGCTGCCAATCACGATAGAGCTCCGGGATCGTGACCCCGAAGATCGGAGAACGAGGTTTCTGGCGCTCATCCCTGTCGATCGCCGCCGCGATCGCGGCTGAGCCGATCATCAGCGTGAGAAGCAGGAGCCCGCCGCAGCGTCGGAAGACGGTGGTCACGGCGGTCATCCGAACGTTGCGCTGAAGACCGAGAGGCCCGGCCTGTCCGTCTGGATGGTGATCGTATGCTCGCCATAGCTCGCGCCGTCGAGCAGCGTGTAGAGCGTCGGCTCCCCAATCTCGACGGTCCGCACCGGAGCGCCATCCGACGCGACCAGTAGCGTTGTCGGTCCGGCGGAAGCGGCTACGAGATGCAACTTCGCCGCGGAAAAGCGTAGCTTGAGGGCTCCCCGGGGTGAGCGCAACACCAAGGCTTCCCCTTCGCGCGCCCATCGTCCGTCCAGTTGATACTCATTCAAGCGCGGTCCGGTCGGCGGAAAGACATACGTCGTCTCGCCTGAACGCGGCTCCTGCGTTCGATCCTGCCGACTGGATTGGTGATCGCCGAAGTAGATCTCCAGGCTGCCGACTCGGGACAGATCTGTATCGTCGCCTGGCCTGGGACTTGAGGGCGGCACGCCGAGTAGCGCGCGGATGGAGCTCTCCAGCTCTCGGGCGTGCCCCTCCCCTTCTCGCATCAGCACGATGCGCCCACTCCGGTCCAGGAGGTAGAACGCGGGCCACGCTCGATTTCCCCAGGCCTGCCACGTCAGCCGGTGGTTGTCCTGTCCGACCGGGAATTCGATCCCGAGCCTGCGCGTGGCGACATCGACATTCGTCCGGCTGCGCTCGAACCCGAACTCAGGTGTGTGTATTCCGACCACCTGGAAGCCGTGAGCGCCGTATTCCGCTTGCCAGCGGTTCAGGTACGGAACGGTGCGACGGCAGTTGATGCAGGAATACGTCCAGAAGTCGACCAGCGCGACACGGCCCCGTAAGCCGGCAACCGTCAGCGGCGCTGGCGCATTCAGCCATTGGTCGATGCCCACGAACTCCGGAGCGGCAGACGACGCCTGCACGCTGGCTGGCACCGCGGCTGCAACGAGACCGCTGGCGAGCATGTCTGCGATAAATCGGCGACGGTTTTTCATAGGCGCGCTCCTGCCAGATCCTCGCCTTCAGACGGCATCGACATCGATGACTGCTCGGGCGAAGTCCTGGGGTGCTTCTTGTGGCAGGTTGTGACCGATACCTCCCGTGATCAGCCGATGCTCGTAGCGCGCGCCAAACTGCCTGGCATAGGAGGCCGGCGCTGGATGCGGGGCGCCATTCGCATCGCCCTCCATTGTGATCGTCGGTACGCCGATGATCGGAGCTTTAGCCAAGCTCTGCTCCAGGGCGTCGTATCGTCTCTCACCATCGGCGAGGCCGAGGCGCCAGCGATAGTTGTGGATCACGATGCTGACGTGATCGGGGTTGTCGAATGAGCGGGCGCTGCGTTCGAACGCTTCGTCGCTGAAACGCCATTCCGGCGAGGCTGTCTGCCAGATCAGCCGTGCGAATTCTTTCCGGTTTGCCTCGTAGCCGGCTCTGCCACGGCTGGTGGCGAAATAGAATTGATACCACCAGGAGAGCTCGGCTCGGGGTGGCAGCGGCATCTTCCCAGCCTCCTGATTTCCGATGAGATAGCCGCTGACGGACACCAGAGCCCTGCATCGCTCCGGCCAGAGTGCCGCGACGATACATGCGGTCCGAGCTCCCCAGTCGAAGCCCGCGAGAACGGCCCGCCGAATGCCAAGTGCATCCATGAGGTCGATGACGTCGACCGCGAGCGCGGATTGCTGGCCGTTGCGAACGGCATCGCTTGCCAGAAACCGGGTCGACCCGTAGCCGCGCAGGTGCGGCACGATCACCCGGTAGCCCGCGGCAACCAGAAGCGGCACGACCTCGGTGAAGCTATGGATGTCATAAGGCCAGCCATGCAGAAGGAGGGCGACCGGCCCGTCGTTTGGCCCGGCCTCGACATAGCCGATATTCAGCACACCGGCCTCGATCTGCTTCGGCGTGCCGAAGTCCGCGCCGCTCCTGTTGCTGCTTGGCGCTTGCGCCTGAGCGAGTGTCGGAAGGCCCAACTCAGCCGCGGCGATCGCTCCCGCGGCGACTCCGAGAAAGCGGCGCCGCCCTTTATCGATGATCTCGTTCTGCATGTCGGTCTCGCTCGTGCCTGACTGAAAGAGTCTTGCACCTTCGCGACGAGCCGCGCTTTGAGCTGCCTTTCATTTGACTTTCAGGCGATCATGATTTTTGCGGCAGGCCAGCCGCGCACCTGCCTGCACCCTTATCGGCCCGCCCGTGATCTACCAGTTCGAAGACCTCCACCTGGACGTCGCGCGCCGCGAGTTGAGGAGGAACACCGACCTCATCGCAGTTGAGCCGCAGGTCTTCGACCTCCTCCTTGTGCTGATCGAGGCGCGGGACCGCGTGGTGAGCCGTGACGAGCTGCTGGAAGCGGTCTGGAACGGTCGCATCGTCTCGGAAGCTACCATAGGCAGCCGCCTCAACGCGGCGCGGACAGCCATCGGCGATACGGGCGCCGAACAACGCTTGATCCGAACCATCCCTCGCAAGGGTGTTCGGTTCGTCGGCAAGGTGCTTGAGGCCGCCGATCGGAAGCCTGAGCGACCCAAGAGTTCCGAATCATCCGCCCCAATGAGCCTGCGCCCAGAACAGAGGCTACCCGGAATTGCGGTGCTCCCTTTCACCAACATGAGCGGCGATCCAGAGCAGGATTACTTCGCCGACGGCATGGCAGACGAGATCATCACCGCCCTGTCTCGCAGCAGCGGGTTGCTCGTTGTCGCCAGGAATTCCTCGTTCACATACAAGGGTCGCGCGGTTGACGTGCGGCAGATCGGGCAGGAGCTCGGCGTCGGGTACCTGCTCGAGGGAAGTGTCAGGCGCAGCCGAGATCGAGTCCGCATCACTGGCCACCTTATCGAGACGGCAGCGGGCGCTCATCTCTGGTCGGAGAAGTTCGACGGCGACCTGGCCGATGCGATCGCCTTGCAGGAACAGGTTGCTGAACGCGTCGCTGCCGCGATCGAACCGACCCTTCAGCTGGCGGAGGCCAGGCATCACGGGCGTGAGATCCGACCGCAGGTGGACGCCTATGACCTGTTGCTCCGCGCCAATGCGCTCATCTCCGAGTTCACGGCGAGCAGCATGGTCGCGGCGCTCGACTGTCTGGCGCAGGCCCTCGCGATTGATCAGGCATACGCACCGGCCATGGCGTCGCTGGCCTACTGCCGTGCACAATGCGACTTCCAGGGTTGGGCAAGGCAGAACGAGGCCGACCGCGCGAGCGCAGTCCAGCTTGCTTGGCGGGCCGTGGAGATCGCACCCGACGATGCACAGATCGCCTGGATGGCCGCCTTCGCGATCTGGGCGATGGGACGATCCGAGGGACAGAAAGCTCGCGACCTGTTCGCCCGCTCGTTGCTCCTCAATCCCAACTCCGCGATGGCACTCACATTTGCGGGTTGGATCGAGATCATGTGCGGCAATGTGACCGATGGGCGCTCCATGGTGGCTCGCGCTCACGTCCTCAATCCGCGCGATCCCCGCGGCTGGCTGACTTTCGGCGTCCAGGCGCTCGCGTCGCTCGTCGAAGAAGATTACCCGAGCGCGCTGCGCCTTGCAGAACAGGCGCTCGCGCTCAATCGGCGCTTCGCCGTGGCGTTGCGCGTCATCGTGGTCGCACACGTAAAACTCGGCAATCTCGATCGTGCGCGTGGTGCTGTAACGGAGCTGCTGGCGATAGAGCCAGAACTCACAGTTTCCGGATTTCTGTCGCGTATCCCGATGCCACTCGAGAGCATGGCCCAGACATACGCCAAAACATTGCGACTGGCCGGCCTACCGGACTGACACTTGGTGGCGCGTGCCCCCTGTCCTGCCTAGCCGAGTGGCTGCCGTTCGCGTTTTGCCTCAAGCGCTTCTCGGGCGGCGAGTTCTGGCCGACAGCAGAAGGACTGCTTAAGGTGGAGCGATGCAGTACAGCAGACACTGAGTACAGGCAGCTTGGGCTATCGATGCTCCGGATCCAGATTGGCCGTCTCGCGTGTAACACTACCTTGGACTCACTCACGCTCCTGCGATTTCTGTTTGTCCTTTGAGCGATGACGGGATCAACGCCAGACAACCAGGGGGCGAAGCACACTTGGTCGCTCTGACCGGACGATTCCGCGACTGAGATCCTCAGCGCGCGACGGACGCCGATCACTCGTCTAAGACGACCGTGGCCCGGTCGGCGGGGGCTTCGTCGATCAACAGCAATCGAACCGTGTCCGGACCGGGATTTACGGCGAAGTGCGGGAGGCCGATCGCCTCCACGATGAACTCGCCCCGGCCGAAGGTGTGCGCGGTCCCGGTAGCGGCGTTGGTGACCGTCAGCGATCCGGACAGCACGTAGCCGAACCGCAGATAATCGTGGTGGTGCTTAGGGAGCGTCGCGCCCGGCAAGATCACATAGGTGGCGACGCTGATCTCAACCGGTCCGCTGGGCGCGACGATGGTCTGGCCGGCGACCGTCGTCTGAAACTTCTTGAGGAGCGTGACGGTCACATCCTGGGCGCTCACCGATTCCGCACAGGACGCCGAGAAGAGGCCGATGAGGGCCGCGATGATTTTCTGCATCTCAAGTCCTCATCCGACATCCGCAGCCCAGATCCCTGCGGACGGCACCTACGACGCATCGCCTCCGTGGAGCGCCGACAAGGGACGACCGTCGGAACGCGACGTGACCCGGCATCGCCGTTCGGCAGATCCGGGCGCCTAGAGATCGTGTTCCTGATCGGTGTCCAAAGGAGCTCGATGCGAACACAGCATCCCTATCGCGGAACGATGATGAGACGCGGCGCGCAGGCGTCAGAGCGGAAGCAATCCGACGACGCATTTTTGCGCATCTGCTCCCTAAGTCTGCGGATCGACCGACCGAGGATGTTCCGAGCGCCGCGACAGCATTAGCTCACGTGTATCGAAGCCGGAGATATGCATGTCGATCTAGAAGAGAGCGGCGATCGTGACCGGCTCGTCGCGCGGCATCGGTGCCGCGATCGCGAGACGCTTGGCCGTGGAGGGATCGTCCGTCGTCGTGAACTACGCGGGAGGGGCGGCTGAAGCCGCGGACGTCGTTGCCGCGATCATCGCAGCCGGCCGCTCGGCCATCCCGGTTCGAGCCGACATCAGCAAGCCGGACGACTTCGCGCAGCTGTTCGACGTCGCCGAGGAGACCTTCGGGAGCGTGGACGTGCTGGTCAACAATGCACGCATTGTGAAGCTATCGCTGATCGGGAAACGGACCACGCGATGTTCGATCGCCAGATCGCCCTCAACCTCAAGGGCCTTTTCAATGGCGTGGGCCCGCGGCGCAACGGCTGCGCGACGGAGGCGCGATCGTCAACTTCTCGTCGAGCGTCGTCGGGCTCCTGAGCCCGACCCACGGTGTCTACACGGCGATGCCGCCATCCTGCCAAAGTTGTTGATGGACCGAGACGCCTCCGAGCCGATCCCCGCTCTGTTGAAGCACTACGATGACATAGGCTTCCCTACACGCGTGCGCTGGTGGAACACTCGATGCGGCTGTCCGCCGAGTTCAATCGGTACACAGCGCAGTGGGTCGACCGCGGCAGCCTACGCGCCCCGCCCCGGAGAGGTCGGCGAATCGCGCGGGAGGATAGTTGCACGCGTTCTACGCCTGAGCGGCGCGCCGGTAAGCCGTCGGGTTCGCTTGGTGAAGTCGCCGAAACACGACCGAGAAGGCGTTCGCCTAAGTGTATCCGCACATGAAGGCGACCTCGGTCAACGCGACGTTGGTCGTGCGGAGCAACGCTTCCGCCAGCTTCATCCTGCGGTCCTCGAGATGGCGGTGGGGCGCCATGCCGACGGCCGAGCTGAAGAGTCGGCAGAAGTGGAAAGGGCTCACGTTCGCGACCCTTGCCAGCTCGGTGATCGTCATCGGCGCGGCAAGGTTTACGCGGACGTACTCGATTGCCCGGGCGACTCGGGTATCGCCGATATGCCCGACGTGCCGGTTGTCCTCCGTGGGATCGAACGGACGGCCATATGCGTGGACGAGGTGAGACGCGAGCCAGCGAGCGCCCTACTCAGCATAGAGGTGGCAGGCACACCGAGCGGCCGCCTCCAGTATCGCGATTACGGTGCCCGAGATGGCGCTTTCGCTTAAGACGAGAGACGTCGGAATGCGGTGTTCGAGCTTCTGTCCCGGGCTGTAGAGATCTGCAGCCTCCTCCATCAGCCTCGTGGGAGGCAGGCGGAGGCGACGCGGAAGCTCGCGTTCTTGTTGCGATCGCGCCAGCGGATCCGGACCGACTCGCAGCTCCCGATCACGTTGACGCAGTTGGCGCAGATGACCGCGTTGGACCAGTGGCCATTGATCAGGGCCAAGAGATCGAACGCCCCCGACAGGCTGACGGTGATCTTGACGTCCGGCGTGGAGTATCCGTCCCAGATCTGCTCCTCGGTCCCGTGCGTCTCCAGGTCGTCGACCAGGATCGTCTTCCATCCGAGATGACGGCTCGAGCCTCGCAGAACGGTCGTAGCGGGCGTCCTCTCGACGAGACGCAGGCTCTCCGTCGCGAACATCACCGTGTCGTCGCTCTCGGCCATGTCGCACTCCTCGTGAGACTACGACCGGAGGCCCAACGCGCCACCTGCGTCTCGCAGACGCGGGCGCGGGCCGGGGGGAAACTCAGTCAGCTTGACTTGATGAGCGTCGGGTCGCCCGGATCCGGCACCGTCGCCGGCGGCTTGCGGCCTCCCTGGCTCGCAGTCGGGCCCGCGACCGTCGACGGGTCCGATGACTTCGGCGGCGTGCCGGCCCGCAGGGCGGAGGGAGGGTTCGCCCTTCCGATAGCCGAAGAGCCGTACCGGCACGCCGAAGCCCCGCAGCTGGTGCATCCCCAGTTCAGTGAGATGCTCCAGCACCGCCGTCGAGCGTTCGCGTTCTATAGCCGCGACGACCGCCTCCGTCATGAGCAGATCGACGCCGAGGTCGCGACAGTACGCCTCGATGCGATTCGCGAGGTTGACCGTGTCTCCCAGCACGGTCAGCTCCAGGCGCCTCTCGCTGCCGACGTTGCCCAAGATGACGGCGCCGAAATGAAGGCCGACCGCGACCGTCACGTCCGGCTTGCCGCTCCTCCGCCGTTCCCCGTTCCAGACTTCGACCGCTCGCAGGATGTCGAACGAGGCGCGCACCGCGTTCGTTGCGTTCGGCTCGTCGCAGTTCGATGCTCCGAACACTGCGATCACGCCGTCGCCGAGAAACTTGTCGATCGTTCCGCGGTTCGCGAAGATACCGTGGCTGAGGACGGCGTGGAGTTCCCGCAGCAGAGTGATGACGTCTTCGGGCTGCAGCTTGCACGCCATCGCCGTGAACCCGATGACGTCCGCGAACATCACCGTCGCGTCGATCCTGCGCGCGAGGGAAAGCGGAACGTCGAGTTCGGTCAAGTCGTCGACAAGGTCAGACGGGAAGTACCGCGCGAAGTTGGCGCGCTGCCGCTCGACCGTCAGCACCTGCTCCTGGATGGCGATGTTCCGAAGGCAGAGCGCCGACGTTGCGACTATCGCTGCCAGGCTGACGCCGGCCCTCAGCGTCGCCGTATCCGGTATCATGAACCGGTGAACGACGAGCCAGCTGACGATCGTGAGCACCCCGCACAAGGCGGCGACCGCGACGACCGTCCTGGGCTCGCGCAGCATCGCTGCGATCACCACCACGAGGACGTAGAGCACGGCCACCGCGAACTCGAAGGGAACGAGCGTGTCGACGGCGAAGATCAGCAGCGCGACCCCGGCTGCCGTCAGCAAGGCTGTGAGCCGGCCAATGCCGCCATGTGCCGGATGCATGAGATCAAGCTTCACTGGCAACCCCGTCGCCTGGCCCGCGCTGCAGCGCGACGGCAAATCGCCACGATAGGGCGAGACCACACTTGTTGGCCGCGCGGGTAGACAAACGCGTGTCGCTTGGTCACGCAAAGAAAATAAGTTACTGATCGGCTCGACGAAAGACGGCTGTCTTGAAACGTAGCGTCCGATCGATTGAACGATAGGAGCAGTGAATGCTCGATTTGAATAACCTATTCTTGTTCGTTCAGGTGGTTGATCGAGGGGGCTTCACTGCGGCCGGGCATGAACTTCACATGCCGAAGTCGACGCTGAGCCATCGTATCCAGCAACTGGAGGAAGAACTCGGCGTACGGCTGCTGAACCGAACATCCCGACGGTTCGGGATGACCGATGCAGGCCAGGATTTCTATCACCACGCCGTGGCGACGGTGCGCCAAGCGGAGCGAGCGGAGATGAGTGTGCGGCAGCTTCTCAGCGAGCCGACTGGAACCGTACGATGCACCGCTGGCGTCGCGACGATGCAGTGCGCCATGGCCGGCATTATCGCCGACTTCCTGGTCCGAAACCCGAAGGTGAACGTCACCGCGCACGCGACGGATCGAGCCGTCGACATCGTGGGCGAGAACTATGACATTGCGGTCCGCGCCCACACGAAACAGCTGCCCGACTCTAACCTCGTACGGCGCACGCTCGCGCCCGCGCCCTGGTACCTGTTTGCGGGCGCGGGATATCTCGAGAGGAACGGCGCGCCGGAGAATCCGCGCGATCTCGAGAACCATCCCTCGCTGTTCATGATGCGGGTCGGCGTCGATCCGATCTGGCAGCTCCGTCACGTGGCCGAGCCGCAGAACGAGATCGCCATGCGGCTGACACCCCGGCTCTTGAGCGACGACATGATCGGGCTCCAGCAGGCCGCAGCCGCCGGCCTCGGGATCGTGGCGCTGCCCGGCTACATCTGCCGCGACGCGGTGCTCCGTGGCAACCTACAACGCGTCCTGCCGGACTGGCAGGCCGGCGAGTCCACCATCACGGCGCTCTTGCCCCATCGGCGGGGCCTGCTGCCCTCGGTTCGGGCCTTTCTCGACCACCTCGCGGCCGAGATGCCCAGGATCGTGCAGTTCTAGTCGGCGCAGCCAGCCTCGGACCGCTGTTCGGAGGTCCGAGGCCGTGAGGGCCGTCCGTCTAGCCTTTCGTGTAGGAGTAGCCGGCGAGCTGCAGCTCAGCCACAAACGTCACGACGCTAGGGACGAGGACCGCGCCCGGGATGAGGCTGTTGGTCAGGTCCGCGGCGGTCGCATCAGCCGGCCGTCCTCGGAGCTCCGGGCTGTCGGCGAGACCACGAGAGATCGCGTGGATGGAGGTGGCAGGCAACGAACACCATCCCACGATTCTGCAGGGCCGGGAGGGTCGAGTTGTTCGGTTCGTAGAAGCCGTTCACATCCTGCAGGTCGTCGAGCGGTGAGACTTCGGGACGCTCGGCGATAAGTGTGTTGCTGGCGAACTTGCCTGCGGTTCTCGGCGCCAGATTGTACCTGTCCCACGCTGCCTGATCGAACAGGGCGAAGTGCGCAGGGCCGTGGGTGGCCGAGACCGCGAGGAAATCCTCGTGGCCGAAGGTGAACACCTGGGACTTCAGGGATTCTCGTATCAGGCCGACCCAGCCGCCGGCGAGCGCCGTCGCTTCCCACATCTGGCGCTCGGCGCCGTAGGCGAGGAGCGCGTCCGCGGCCTCGTGGTCCCAGAACTGCTTCTGGGTCACGATCAGCGGCACGGTGTCGAAGCCTCGCCGGCGGGGAAGCGTCGCGAGGGGTGCGGGTGAGGCCGGCCAGCGCACCCTGGCCGGAGAGCGCCGGAGCGGGGGCCGCGCCGGCGAACGCGGGCAGTGCGGCGGCGACGGAGAGCGCGAGCCCTGGCCGAGCCCGCGCAGGGCGCCCCACCTTGGAGGTCTTGGGAAAGGTCATGCGGCGGCTCCGTCAGTAGGCGTAGACGTTGGCGGACTTGGCGACCAGCCTGGCGAGGAGCTTGTCGATCGCGGCAAGCGTCGCGGTGTCCTCGATGCCGTAGGTGGTCCCGAGCGCGTCCATGTTCTGGCGGCCGACCCAGACCCGGTTGCGGTCGTCCTGCCAAACCGAGACGCGCAGGGGCAGATCGATCGCGGCGGCTTGGCGCTCCTGCATCAGCTTGGTGCCAACCTTCGGATTGCCGAACACGACCACGGAGGTGGGCCGCAACGGGAGGCCCGCCTCGCTCGCGTTCTGGGCATGGTCGAATGTGGCGAAGACCGGCACGTTCTGGGCCGCGAGCTCGGCCTTGAGGCGCTGTACCGTTTCGGCGACGCCGAACTTGCTCTCCTGCGTCAGGAGCACGGACGGATCGGCTCCGGCGCCGAGGCCGCGATTGTACGCGTCGGCGATCGCCCGAGCGAGCTCCGTCAGGTCGACACCCTCCTTGTTCGTCAGGAGCGTGACGCAGACGAGTTCGTCCGCCGCCGTGAAGCGGCTCAAGTAGGCGCTGAACCCCGGCCCGTTGCCCTTCACTTCCATGAAGCCGTGCGGGGTGAATTCCCAGCCCGCCATGGCCGGCACGATCCTACCGTTGGCGAGGCGCGTCGGCTTGTAGATGAAGTCCCGATCGGCTTCGTCCTTCACCAGCACCGCGCCCGCGAGAGCGATGTCCCAGGCGCTGATGTCTTGCGCGGAGGACCACAGGCCGCCGTAGGCGTAGAGGTTGGCGGTCGCATCTGGAGCGATCGGCGTCAGCTTACCGCCGCTCTCGACGTAGCCAACCGCCGGCTCCACCGGGTTGATAAACGGCACCTCCGTGTGGAACTTGCTGTGCTGATTGAAGCCCGGCTTCGCGGGCCGGTCGAGGAACGACTTCTTCGAGAAGTCACGGAAGAACATCGTGCTCTCGAGGCGGAGCGGCTCGATCTGATGACGGGTGATGTGATCCTCGTATGACATGCCGCTCGCCCGCTCGATAATAAGGCCGAGGAGGACGAAATTGGTCGCGCTCAGGCGCACGTCCGTGCCCGCTTCGAACTGGAGCGGCGCCGCGCGGACGAGGTCGACCAACTGCCCGGGTGCGCAGCGCTTCGCGGCGTCGTAGCCGGCGCCGCGGAAATCCGGGATGCCGGAGGCGTGCTGCATCAGTTCCTTGATCGTCACCGTGCGCCACGCCGGCGGCAGATTTGGAAGATGTTTCTCCGCCGGGTCGTCGATCGCGAGCTTCCCGGCCTCCTTCAGCTGCATGATCGCCACCGCGGTGAACGCCTGGGTCAGCGGCCCGACGCTCCACATCGTCTTCGTCGACGCCAGCTCGTCGCGTTGCCGGTCCGTCACGCCGTAGCCGGCCGAGCGCGGAATGTAGGGAGCCTGCACGATCGCCATGGCGATGCCGGGCAAATCGTTCTTTCGCACGAAATCGGCGATCATCCGGTCGATGTCGACGCCGTGACTCTGCAGCTTGGGATCGCCCCGCCAGAGCCGGTAGGCCGGCTCGCCCGGCGCCGCTCCGGCGACGGTCGGCTGGCCCAACGACATCGTCGCGGCCAGCACGCCGATAATGACGCTAGTCGAGCTTCTCATGTGCCTCTCCTTCCTGCTTCCACGGTCATTGATTGAAGTTCAGCGAAGACGTTTCGACGCTCTACGTCCGGATCTCGGTCGTGGCCCGAGCGGCGAGATCGTCCAGCGCGCCCGCCATCTTGGCGGCGATCGGCTTCCCGGCCTCGCCGAGCCCGTGACGGGTCGCGAGCCAGGCAGGATCGTTGTAGGAAAGGTGCGTCGCGCCGTCCTCGTCCGCCCAGACCAGCGCCTTGAGCGGCAGGTCGATGCCGATCGTCTGCACGGCCTGCATCAGAGGCGTTCCGGCCATTGCCGCGCCGAAGATGAGGAGATCGGTCGGCCGCAGCGGCGCGCCGATTTGCGCGGCGCCGGCGGCGTGATCGACCCGCGCGAACACGGTCATCCCCGCCGCCCGGACGGCAGCCTCCAGGCGAGCCATCGTTTCGCCTGCGTCGAAACTGCTGCGCAGCGTGATCAATCCGTCAGCGGCCATGTGCATCCCCTTTCCGTGCCTGTCTGCCGATCGGCGATCGGCCCGGATGCCCGATCGCGATCGCGCGTCCTCACTTGCCCTTGAACAGCGTCGCCGGGTCGAAATGCGGATCCGCCACGAACCCGTCGCGGTTGGGCATCTGCACCTTCGGCAGGCTGTTGCGGTCGAGCGCTCCGCTCGGGGGCAGAATGCCGTTCAGGGACAGGGTGTAGGCGACGACGGCGTAGGTCTCGTCGTTGCTGAGCGTCCCGGGCGCCTGGTAGGGCATGGCCCGGCGGACGTAGTCGAACAAGGTCGTCGCGTACGGCCAGAAGCTGCCGACGGTCTTCACGGGTGTCGCGGTCGCGAGCGTGCGCTGCCCGCCGACGAGGCGGTCGCCGAGCCCACCGCCGCCGGTAGGGCCGTGGCAGGCCGCGCAATTGTTCTCGAAGACCTCCCGCCCCATGACGACGGTGCCACGGCCCGGCGGCAACCCGGCGCCGTCGGGCTTCACGGCGATATCCCATGCCGCGATGTCGGCGGGCGTCGCGGGACGGCCGAACTCTTCAGCCTGAACCGGGACAGCCGATGCGGCCGCGATGCCGGCGACAAGCGTCGCCCCCTTGATCGAGAACATTCGTGACCCTCCCGGCCTTGTCGACGTTCCAGGTTTGCTGCGCGTTGCAGTGGAACAGGGCGTTCGTCCCCGTCGCGGCGATGAACGAGCGCCGGTCGGGCTGGACGTTGCCGCGCTGGTCCGTCGCCCGGCTCACGATCTTTGTGGGCTGCCCGTCCCACTCCCACGCGATCTGGAAGCGGGTCTGCGCCTTCGGCAGCGCCGGTCCAGAGAGTTCCGCCTCGGTCCAACTCCGCGCCCCGTCGGTCGAGACCTCGACCTTCGCGACTTTGCCGTGCCCGCTCCAAGCGAGTCCCGTGATCCGATGCGCGCCGGGCTTGATCTCCATCATGCCGGAGGGCGAGGTGATGACGGAGTTCGCCTCCATCCGAAGCTGGAACTGCGTCGCCTTGCCGTCCGGACGGAGCTGCGTGTAGCGGGCGGTTTCCCAGCGCGTCATCCAGGGCCGATCGCCGAATTGGAGGCGCCGCAACCACTTGATGTGCAAGTTGCCTTCGAGCCCCGGCAGGATCAGCCGCATCGGGTAGCCGTGCGCGGGCCGGAGCGGCTCGCCATTCTGCCCGTAGGCGACGAACGCCTCCTGAAGGATCTCGTCCGTCAGCGGAATGCTGCGGTCGACGCCGGCGCCATCGCCGCCCTCCGCGAGCATCCAGTGTGCGGACGGATCCACGCCGACGAGGCCGATCAGGAAGCTGAGCGGAACGCCTGTCCACTCATTCGTGCTGACGAGCCCATGCGTGTTCTGGACCGTGAGCGTCGGATCCGCCGAATTCCAGTTCTCCCACCCGTTGCCGGTGCATTCGATGAAGGCCACGCGCGACACCGACGGCATGCGCTCGAGGTCGGCCACGCTGAAGACCAGCGGCTTCTTCACGCTACCGTGGACGAGCAGTCGGTGCTGCGCAGGGTCGAGATCGGGCACGCCCGAGTGGCTGCGCTCATAGTGCAGATCCGACGGCGTGATGGTGCCCACGAGCTTGTCGAGCGGCGTCTTGGAATTGATCGCCTGGCTCCAATCGACGTTGCGGATGCCGGGCCCGGCCTCGGGTATCCGCGCGAGCGCCACGTGCTGCGAGCGCTCGCTGCGCGCGCCGAGCGGATCGCCCGGCCCGCGTGGCGGGACGTCCGCGAGCGAGGCCGCTGCGGCACGGCCCGCGACGAGGCCGCCGGCCAGCCCTGCGGAAGCCGACACGAAGGCGCGGCGGGATGCACCCCGGCGCGCGGCGCCGGCGGCCACCGTATCGTTCTGCTCCGTCATCGCGTGGTCCTCGCTGAAAGATCCGTCCTTGCGGCGGGCGGTGTGGACGGCAGCAGCCGTCGAGCGTTCGCCGCGAGTTTCAGCGTCATGAAGGAGAGGCCGCCGACCGCGAGGTTCGCGACCGCGAACAGCAGGACCGCGAGTGCGGCGAGGGCTCCCGTCTCGCCGCGGGCGACGAGGATCGCCGGCGCCGTCGCGAGCGCGGTCAGGCCGAAGCTGAAGGCCCACAAGCCTGCCACCGCCCCTGCTTCCGCGAGCCGCAACGCGAGCCGGGACAGAACGAGGAGCTGAAGCAGGCCGTAGCCGATGATCGCGTGGGCGAACACGTCGGGCGCGCCGGTTCCGACGGCGAGATACGCGACGGCTCCCACCGGGGCCGGGGCGAGCTGGATGCCGAGCGTGGGGCGCAGCTCGACCGCCAGCGCCGGGCTCGTGAGCAGGCGATGCAGCAGAACCGACTCTATCGCGAGCCAGGAGAACATCCCGGCGCCGAAGGCAAGCTGCCCGATATCGGGATGTCCGAGTCGCGCCGCGACGGTCGCCGCGACGAAGCTGCCGGCGACGGTCGGCAGGTAGAGCACAGGCGTCGTGGTGTCCGGGTGGCGCGAGCCCTGCCAGAGGCCGCCCGTGCGCCAGACCGCGAACCCGACCGTGAAGAAGAACCCGATCGCGTACAGCGCCCAGGCGAGCGGCCGCGCATGCGGGACCAGCGCTCCGGCGATCAGCATCGTCGCGACGCCGGCGAGGCCGATGAAGCAGCAATGCACCGGATGCGCTGCTTCCGCCGCGAGCGTCTGCGGCGCGGCCAGCGCCTTCACTAGGTAGAGGGCGATGAGCCCGGCCCAGACGAGGCCGGCGAAGAGATAAATCACCTCCGCCGTCAGGGCCGGAAGCTGCCAGGCCGGAACGGCCGCGTGCCAGGCGTTCCCGAGGCCGGCGAGTCCGAGCACCATGCCGAAATAGCTCGCCGGCATCGCTCGTGCGACGGCGGCCACGCGACTGGACCACGGCCGTCGACCGGCGTCTTCCGTGAGGGCTGCGACCACAATCACGCCCTCCTTCGACGGAGCGGAACGGCGGAACTCGCGTAGACCTACCGGCGCAGCGCGCTCGAGACCTGGCCGACGAGCGTCGCCCAGGGCATATCCAGCGCGCCGTAGACGGCGCCGGCCTCCGGCCGACCGTTATCGGCGAGGATCTCGACCATGAGCGTGGCGTAATCGGACACCGTCACGCCGGCGCGCAGCATCCGGAGGAGCCCGGTCTCGCGCTTGGCGTGGCTGAACGTTCCGCACGCATCGACCGCGACATACGCGTCCAGGCCGCGAGCAACCGCCGTCATGGCCGGGAAGGCCGCGCAGACTTCGAGCGAGATGCCGGCGAAGATCAGCTTCTTGCGGCCGGTAGCTTCGACTGCGGCGGCTACGCGCGCGTCGTCGTAGGCGTTCACGGTGGAACGATCGAGGATCTCGACCTCTGGAAGCGCGTCCACGAGTTCAGGGATCGTGGGTCCCCACAGGCTGTCGCGCGCCGTCGTGACGACGACGACCGGGACGCCGAGGACCTTCGCGGATTTCGCGAGCGCCACGACGTTGTGCTTGAGCTCGGCGATCGAGATATCCCTCACGCCGGTCATCAGGCCGACCTGATGATCGACAAGAATAACCGCCGCGTTCTGCGCCGTCAGCTTCTCGTACCGCGTGGTCATGTATGCTCCTCGTTCCGGGCTGGACGATCGGGGTTTCGTCGAGGCTTACGCCGGGGTCGCCCGGCTGATGACCTACCTCGTACCCGGTGATCGACCGCCGATGAAGCACCCGATCCTGAACGCTTCGTTCAGTATATTGGATCTCAATTCATATCCTTGGTCGTTGTCTCCCATTTGCTTTGATTATGATCTCAGATTGTCGGCGTCATAACCCGCATTGACACGCCGGTTATGTAAGACAATGCTCCTCTAGGTAGCATGGTTGTCGATCGCTACCATAATTATATTGACTCTAATCTAGACAATGTCCAACTCATTGAACGCTACGTTTCTGTCGCATGCCTTCCGGGAAGCTCACTCGCTGGTTAGATAGCCGGTGCTCGGGGCGCCAAGGCCCTGTCCGGAAACCGGACACCTCTGCGCCGCACCGCGGCAATCGGCCGAGCATGAGTGAGGAGCGAAAGCGCAAGATGACGGAAGCCAGCCCTCGCATCCGCCCCGGAATCGCTACGCCTACCATTCGCATGGAGCTTGCCGAGAAGATCCGGGAGTTCGCCCTGCGGGACAGGATCGCGGCCTTCTGGGGAGACGCTGTCGGCGCGCCGAGGGACATCTACGACACCTTTATCGCCGCCTGCCCCCGCGCCGGTGGCGTAGCGGAGCGGGCGGTCAACTGCCCGGGCGTCGACGGCTGGTGGATGCTGCCCGAGCGGTCGGAGCCGGGTGAGGCGATCCTCTTCCTCCACGGCGGCGGCTACGTGCAGGGATCGGCACGCGCTTATCGCGGGTTTGTCAGCCAGATCGTCGGCCGGGCCGGCATCCCGGCGCTCGTCATCGACTACCCGCTCGCTCCCGAGGCGACCTTGCCGGCCGCCCCCGACGCGGCCGCCGCCGCCTACGAATGGATCGGCGCACAGGGCTTCGACCGGGTTGCGGTCGTCGGCGACTCGGCCGGCGGCGGCCTCGCCCTAGTGACCCTGGCCCAGCTCGGCAATCGCTCCCGGCGACCGCGCGCCGGCGTCGTGTTCTCTCCCTGGGCGGACCTCGCCTTCACGGGCGCATCTATGCGCGACCCCGCCGTAAGCGATCCCCTGATCGCCTACGAGTACCTGCAGGACTGCGCGCGCAAATACGTCGGCTCCATGAGCCCATGCCACCCCCTCGCTTCACCCCTGCTCGGGGACGTGTCCGGGCTGCCGCCAATCCTCATCCAGGTCGGCACCGACGAGCGCCTGCTCGACGACGCGCGGCAGTATGCCGACCGCGCCCACGAGGCCGGCGTAGAGGTCGAACTCGAGATCTATGCCGGGATGCACCACGCATTCCAGCTCGACGTCGCCGCCCTCGCCACGAGCCGCCTCGCGCTCGACCGCGCCGCTGCTTTCATCCGGCGCGCCATGAAGGCGGACCAGCAAGTCCTCGTCCGCGCGCAGGTGGAGGCCTGACCATGGCCGACACGACCAACGCTCCCCGCTTTGACGTCGCCATCGCCGGCGGCGGAGCCGCAGGCGCAGTGCTCGCGAACCGGCTCAGCGCGGACGCGACCCGGCGTGTTCTGCTGCTCGAGGCGGGCGAGACCTACGCTCCCTCCGCATTTCCCGACGTCATTGCCAACGCGAACCGCGTCGGGGGCGACGATGCGCATGATTGGGGCTATCGCACGGAGGACCGGCTCGGCTTGGGCCACGATGTCCGGGCGATCCGCGGCAAGGTGCTGGGCGGCAGCTCGGGCGTGAACGCCGCCGTCGCGATGCGGGCCCGTGCGGCGGATTTCGCGCACTGGACCGCGATGGGCATCGAAGGCTGGACCTGGGACGATGTTCTCCCGGTGTTCAAGGCAATGGAGAACACGCCGACGGGTGACGACGCGTGGCACGGCCGGAGCGGACCATTTCCGGTCCGGCAGCGCACGATGGAGGAGATTACGCCTTCGATGCGCGCCTTTGTGGAGGCAGCGGAGTCGGTCGGCCTCCCGCGCGTATATGACTTCAATGGCGCCGAGCAGGACGGGGTGTCACCCTATCCGCTGAACGTCGTCGACGGTCGGCGGATCAACACCGCGATGGCCTATTTGACCGAGGAGGTTCGTCGCCGTCCGAACCTCACGATCCGGGGGCGGGCCGAGGTCGACAGCGTGCAGTTCGACAGCCGGCGCGCCACCGGCCTCCGCCTCGTCGGCGGTGAGGTCGTGGCGGCGGGTCAGGTCGTGCTCTCGGCCGGCACCTACGGCAGCCCCGCGATCCTGATGCGCTCAGGGATCGGACCGGCCGCCCAACTGGAGGCGCTCGGCATCAAGGTCCTGGCGGACCTCCCGGTCGGCGAGCGGCTGAAGGAGCACCCGTTCTACTACAACGTCTATGCTCTCAAGTCTGGGGCGGCCGCGATGGACCCCGTCGCGGGGGCGATCGTCTGGACCGGCTCCGCCGAAGCGGCGCCGGGCGAGCTCGACCTCCAAATCTCGGGAACACACATTTTCGATCCGGCGCAGAGCCCGACGCGAGGCGCCATCGTGCTCGCCTGCTCGGTCACCCGGCCGAGGTCGAACGGGTCTATCCGCCTCGCGAGCCGCGACCCGCGCACGATGCCGCTGATCCGGTTCAACTTCTTCGCCGATTCCAGCGACCTCAGGCGAATGAAGGAGGCGGTGCGCCTGGCCCGCCGCATCGGTCGAACCGCGCCGCTCAGCGATGCGGTTGCTTTTGAGATGACGCCCGGGCCCGGGGTGGAGGATGACGGCGCGCTGGACCGCGCAATCATTGCGGAGGTGGACGGTTACTCACATCCGACTTCGAGCGTCCCGATGGGTCGCGAAGGCGACCCGGCCGCGGTCGTCGACGCGAGCGGGGCCGTTCGCGGGCTCGGCGGCATCCACGTCGTCGATGCCTCGATCATGCCGGACATCGTGTCGGCGCCTACCAATCTGACGACGATCATGCTGGCGGAAGCGATGAGCCGAAGGCTGAGGAGCTGATCGAAGCCGGCGCAGCGCGTCCCGGAATCGCAAGCCGGTCATCACTCGGAGCGAAACATGCGAGAAGTAGTACAGGTCTATCTCGATCTCGAACTCGTGGCGGGCAAGGACACAGAGTTCGAGTCTACCATGCGGGAGCTTGCCGATTGCGTGAGCCAGAACAGCATACCGGTGGTGTTCGACTTCTACCGCGACAGCGCAGGCTCGTCAGAGGTCTTCGCGGTCGAGACGCACGAAAGCGAACGCTCCCTCGCCCGGTACTTTGAGGTGGCCGGGCCGATCCTCGAGAGAGCTCGTGCTTGCGTCAGGCCGAACCGCGTCCTGGTGCTCGGCGACTTGTCGCAAACGATGGGAGCTACGATGGTGACAATGGGCGCCTCGGTCGTCCCTCGGTGGCTTCAAGGCTGATCGCTCGCCCGCGCCTTTTCGAACATCCCATCTTCCGCCCGCCAGCCCGGCGGCGGCCGGCTCTGCCGCGAGCTTGATTTGGAGGTGTACCGTGCCGAATGATGTCGACCGTACGCCCACCATCGATCGTTGAGGCGTTCCTGCCCGAAGCCGCCGCTGACCTATAGCCGGCACTAGACCCGCAGGAGCGGCCGGGATATGTGAGCGGGGCTCGCGGCGGGCGCTGTCGATGAGCCGCTGACGCTCCATGCGCTGGAGGGTGTCGGCCACCCCTCCGTATTCTGACGGATCTCGCGCAGGTGCTCGACTACAACGGCCGGTTCACCGAAGGCGGCGCTCTTCGTGTCCGCGACTCCGACGAGGACCCCGGGCGGGCGACCATCGACACGCGATCGGCAGCGCCGGCTGCAGTGCCCCAATCGGAGCCGCTCAAAGGGTACGCCGGAAGGCCAGTAGGAGCCCGCCCATCGTCCGCTATCTTGGTGCATCGTGAACCGGGACGGCGACCGCGGATGAACCGGCGCCCGACCGGGGATCGACTACCGGGACTGATCGCCGACGGCCTCCGCTGCCTCGGAGTAAGTCACAACGGAAACCGGCCGCCCGCTTTCGTCAGCGATCTCGCTTGATCGCGCGATTCCAGCGAAGAGCTTTGCCCCGTCGTCCATCTGCTCGACCAGGGCCTGATCTCCAACACGGAGGGTTTCGCCGCGAGCCGCTTCCAGGTCGGCGCACGGAACACGGGACCCACGCCGGGGTTAGTTGCCCCGTGACGATCGAAGTTGATCAGGAACGAAACGGCCCGGCCGTGCCTTTCCGAGTGGCCCCGGGGGCGGATGCAATACATCACCTTCACCTCTGGCTGGACGGCTTCGAGGCGAGTGGCGCAATTGGAAAGTGGTTCGCCTTCGGCTTCCGAGCGGACCAACGTGAGACTCTAGCGCTAGTCGAATTCGAGAAGGATGAGGACGGAGTTCTAGCTTCAGTAGCTTGGCAGAAGCACAAGGCGCCTGCCTAGCGCCGGGCAGCGCTCCGTCCGCCACGCCCGTTGTATTGGCTAGGCGCCCGTCCCTCGGCCAGCACGCTTCGGCTTCACCGGCTCGGGCTCACGCTTACGGCCAAGGCCGAGAGCTTTGGCGAGCTCAGAGCGCTTCTTGGCGTAGTTCGGTGCGACCATTGGGTAGTCCCTCGGCAGGCCCCACTTCTCGCGGTACTGCTCGGGCGTGAGGCCGTGACCTGAGAGATTGCGCTTCAGCGACTTGTAGTGGCGCCCGTCCTCGAGGCTGATCAGGAAATCGGGACTGATCGACTTCCGGATCGAAACGGCCGGAGCCAGCTTTTCCGGCGTAAAGTCCGTCACCTGATAGAGCTTAGTGAGCGCCCCGTGCACATCTGTGATGATCCTCGGCAGATCGGCTGAAGGTACGGTGTCGTTTCCAACGTAGGCTCTGACGATCACCGCCGCGAGTTCCACCAGCTCACCGGAAGAGATACTGGCTTCGGCTTCTGCCATGGCGCTTACTCCGGCGTGAGACGATTTTCGTCTCCTTGTCTCGACGGACCGATTAGTCAAGCTCGCTGAGACGCGAAGGCTCGTACGCTACCAACAGAGAATCTCATGAAGCGGACTGAAGATGGTCGTGTCGAGCGCCGCCTGATGCGGAACCGGGAGTTGCCGGGCGCCGTTACGCGAGTTGGGTTCACCATGTCCGCCGCGCGGTTCGGAATCATCGTCGGCGTCGCTGTCGCAACCATCCTAGTCATCCAGGCGGTTCGTGCGACAGGACGATTGGAATTGGAGTTGCCCCGTTTTCGTGGACAGTGACGGGGTTGGGTCTCAGCTCTCGAATGTCATCTTCATCTCGTAAGCAATCGGGGAGAGGTAGCCCAAGGCCGAGTGCCGCCGGCCCGGGTTGTGCCAGCCCTCGATGTAGCTGAAGAGCGCCATGCGGGCTTCTGCCTGCAAGGCAAAGCGGCGGCGGGCGAGGAGCTCGCATTTGAGGGTGGCGAAGAAGCTCTCGCACATGGCGTTGTCGTAGGCATCGCCGACCGAGCCCATCGAGGGCCGGACGCCGGCTTCACGGCAGCGCCCTCCGAAGGCGAGCGAGGTGTACTGGCTGCCCTGGTCGGAGTGGTGGACGACGTCCGTCGGCCGGCGTTGGCCGAGCGCCATCTCGAAGGCGTCCAGCACCAGCTCGGTCCGAAGGTGGTTCGCCATGGCCCAGCCGACGATCCGGCGGCTCCAGGCATCCAGAACGACGGCGAGGTAGAGGAAGCCGGCGAGCGTCGGCACGAAGGTGATGTCAGCGACCCAGATCCGGTTCGGAGCGTCGGCCGTGAAGTTGCGGTCGACCAGGTCCGGAGCCCGCCGGGCCTCTCGATCACGACGGGTCGTCACCGGACCGCGCCGCCGGCTGACCCCGGTGAGAGCGGCTTCCCGCATCAGCCGGGCGATCCGCTTTCGTCCCACGGCCTCGTTGTCGGCCTTCAGCTCGGCGTGGATCCGCGGAGCCCCGTACGTGCCTCGTGAGACCGCGTGGGCTGTCCGGATGCGCCTCAGCAGCAGCGCGTCGGCACGGGATCTAGACGAGGGCTCGCGCTCCAGCCAAGCGTAATAACCGGCTCGCGAGACGCCGAGCACGCGCGCCATGGCGGCGATCGGGAAGACGGCCTGGTGCGCGCTCATGAACTGGAAGATCCGGACGGGATCGTGCCGGTCTCCCGCGCGAACCAGGCTGCCGCCTTTGCCAGAATGTCGCGCTCCTGCCGCAACTGGCGGTTCTCGCGCCGGAGCCGGCTCAGCTCCTCCCGCTCGGACGAAGGCAGACCCTCGTCTCGACGCACGCCGCCATCACGGTCAGCCTGACGTACCCAGTTCCAGATCGCCTGGGCGGTCGGCTCGAACTCCCGCGACAGCTCCTCGGGTGTGCGACCCGACCGAACCAGATCGACGATCTGCCTACGAAACTTCGCCGGATAGGGCGGCCGATGTCTCGGCATGTGAACACCTCCTGCTCAAGGGAAAAGGTGTCCACGGAAGCGGGTCAACTCCAAACCCCAGATGAGGCGCCCCGATTTCGGCTGTCTAGCCTCACTGCGACATCTACCCCGGTTGAAGCTCGTGTCCGCTTTGAAGCAGGCAGCCGATCTTGCTGGACGGCCGCCCAGGGCGCAGTGCGGCAGCCGCTTCGATAGCTCCTCGACGTCGTCGTCGAGGAGCAGTGCAGATCAGATCTCAGTGCCCTCCGCCAGCATGAGCGCGTCCTCGACGTCCACGCCCAGGTAGCGCACCGTGCTCTCGATCTTTGTGTGCCCAAGCAGAGTTTGCACGGCGCTCAAGTTGCCGGTCTACTTGTAGATGATCGATGCCTTCGTCCGGCGGAGCGAGTGGGTGCCGTAGTCCTCTCTGCGCAAGCCGATCCCACTTACCCACTCGTCGACAAGGCGCGCGTACTGCCGCGTGCTGATGTGAGCCGCGTTGTCGGTCCGGCTCGGAAAGGCGAAGTCGTCGAGGCTTCCACCGCGGCATCCAAGCCAGGCGAGGACGCTTACTCGCGCCGGTTCGAGTAGCTCGAACTGCACCGGTCGCCCTGTCTTGCGCTGGATGACGGTGGCGCGAGAGCGGACGCGGCCGCCGCTGACAAGATCCCCGATCCGGACCTTCACGACGTCGCAGCCCCGCAGCTTGCTGTCGATCGCGAGGTCGAACATGGCTCGATCTCGGACCCGGCCCTCGCGATCCAACCAGAACCGCACAGCCCAGACCTGCTGCGGTTTCAGCGCTCGTTTGGCGCCGAGTTTCCGTCCTGCGTTCCACGCCCGGCGCTCTTTGAAGCCCGGATCGTACTCGGAATGACCCCATCGTCCGTCTCCTTCACCGGCCCTCGCCGGTGACAAAGGAGACTTCAGAGGTGAGCTAAGCGAGAAGCTGGCCGGAAGCAGGAGGACCGCCTCGGGAGAACAAAGCGGGAAAGCAGACATGGCTCTCGGGGCCGCATTTTATCCTTTGCTTCACAGGCTCGCTCGCCTTCGAGATCGGAATTGCGATGGCCGAACGCCGGTTACCCTCTTGAACACATCCGAGAACGCGAACGGGTTTCGGTAACCAACCGACTCGGCGATCACCTCGATCTTCGAGTTTGTCGTGGCGAGAAGGTGCGCGGCGTGCTGAACACGTAAGTTCGCGAGTTGCTGCATCGGGCTGCGCCCAAGGCTGCTCTGGCACAGTCGCCGCAGATGCTCGCCCGAAAGCCCGGCCAGGCCTGCCAGATCCGCCAGTACCCAGGGACGAGACAGATCGCGACGAACGGCGCTCCACACCGCGACAAGCCGCTCCTCCCGGCGCCACGGCTCGGTAAAGCTCTCGACGTAACTCTCGACAAGGTCGAGCCACAGCGCACAGGTAGCCATGTCGCGGCGCGCCTGCATCTCGTGGAACAGGCCCATAATGGCATGTCCGAGCGGCTGACAGTCGAACTGGCCGATGATGGGCGCCATGGCGTGAAACATGACCGCGATGAGGCCGGCTTGTAGCGAACCCAGCAGTAGCGCCAGCGCTTCGATGGAATGGCATGGAAGGCGTGAAGGACGTGCGCCGGGGCCAGGGATGCCCAGCCGTCGCGATGTGGCCGCCATCGGCCGTCGATCAGCATGCGGCCTTCACCGCCCAACGTGCCGTGAAGGTAGGCGCCGGAAAGCTTTGTTCGCACGATCCGATACGGGACCGCAGCATCGCCGACGCCAACATGTGCGATCTGGCGCTGCATCAGGGCATCGCAGTGCTCAGCCCTGACGGTCCAGAGAGTGGTGTCGGGACCGTTGATGTGTGTTTCACGTAGCTCGGCGTGGTCTTTGCCCATGGCAAAGTGCTGTCGCTCCCGACAAGCTGCCCGTCAATCAAACGAAAAGACGAAAACGGGAGGGATGGAATGAAGAGGCTGTCATGTGTCGTAGCGATGCTTGCCGCAGCGAGCATCGGCGCTGGAGCGGCAAACGCACAGACTGGAAAGGTGTCTGACGACGTCGTGCGCATCGGCGTCCTGGCGGACATGACCGGCATCTACTCGGACCTGTCCGGCAAGGGCGCGGTCGAGGCCGTCCGCATGGCAGTCGAGGATTTCGGCGGGAAGGTCCTCGGCAAGCCCGTGGAGGTCATCCATGCCGACCACCAGAATAAGCCCGACATCGGTGCCAATCTTGCTAGGCAGTGGTTCGACACCGGAAGCGTCGATCTGATTCAGGATCTATCCAACTCGGCCGTGGCGCTCGCGGTCGCGGCGATCGCGAAGGAGAAGAAGCGCCACATCGTCGTGAACGGCTCATCGAACATGGGTATCACGAACCAGGCCTGCTCGCCGTACGCGGTTCACTACGCGTATGACGCCTATTCTCTGGCGCATGGCACCGGGCGGACGGTCGTCGAGCAGGGCGGCGATACCTGGTACTTCCTGACCGTCGACTTTGCTTTCGGGCACGGGCTCGAGAAGCAGGTCACAGACGTGGTGACAGCCGCCGGCGGCAAGGTGCTCGGGTCTTCGCGACACCCTCTCAATACGACCGATTTCTCCTCCTTCGTTCTCCAGGCGCAGGCTTCGAAAGCGAAGATCATCGGCATCGCCTCGACGGGTGCGGACGCGATCAACGCGATCAAGAGCCTTGCCGAGTTCGGCGGCACGAAAACCCAGACGCCCGCAGCTCTCCTTCTCTGGATCAACGATGTCCACTCGCTCGGGCTGGACGCCGCGGCCGGGCTGCAACTCACCAACGCGTGGTACTGGGACATGAACGAGGACGCGCGGGCCTTCGGCAAGCGCTACTTCGACCGCGTCGGCAGCATGCCGAACATGAGCCAGGCGGCGGATTACTCGTCGACGCTCCACTTCCTCAAAGCCGTGGAGAAGGCCGGAACCGATGATCCGGACACGGTGTCAAAGGTCATGCGCGAGATGCCCGTCAACGACATGTTCGCGAAAGGCGGCATGATCCGTGAGGACGGCCGCATGGTCCACGACATGTACCTCTGGGAAGTGAAGTCGAAGGCCGAGTCCAAATACGCCTGGGACTACCTGAAGCCGCTCGGGACGATTCCGGCGGAGAAGGCCTTCCAGCCGCTCTCCCAGTCGACCTGCTACCTCGTCAAGAAGTGACGCTGAATGGCCCTTCCGCCGGACCGGCGGAACGGCCACAAATGATTCGAGAACCCGGCCGCTTGGCCCAAAACGCGGCACAGGAGCCGGCCGGTCAAACAGGAAAAGCAGGACATGCCAGCGATAAAGCGAGCCGACATCATGGCTCAGTTCAACGACATGGTTGCGCGCCGGGAGCCGATCATCGGCGGCGGTGCCGGTACCGGACTCTCGGCGAAGTGCGAGGAGGCGGGCGGGATCGACCTGATCATCATCTACAATTCCGGCCGCTACCGCATGGCTGGCCGGGGCTCCTCATCGGGGCTGATGGCCTACGGCAACGCCAACGCAATCGTGCGTGAGATGGCGGTGGAGATCCTACCCGTCGTGAAGCGAACGCCTGTCCTGGCCGGAGTCAACGGAACCGACCCGTTTATCATTATGCCGGTGTTCCTGAAGGAGCTGAAGGAACTCGGCTTTTCGGGCGTCCAGAATTTTCCGACGATTGGCATCATCGACGGCAATTTCCGGGTGATGCTGGAAGAGACCGGCATCCAGTACGCCCAGGAGATCGACATGATCCGCGAGGCGCACGAGCTGGATCTCCTGACGACCCCTTACGTCTTCAGCGCGGAAGAGGCTGTCGAGATGACAAAGGCGGGCGCCGACCTGATCGTTCCGCACATGGGCACTACGACCGGGGGCACGGTCGGCGTCACGACGGCGAAGTCGCTCGACGAGTCCGTAGCTCTGATTGACGAATGGGCAGAGGCAGCGCGCCGTGTCCGCAAGGACGTGATCGTCATTGCGCATGGCGGACCGATCTCCTCGCCCGACGACGCCCGCTACGTCATGCAGAAGAGCCGTCACTGCAACGGCTTCTACGGCGCATCCAGCGTCGAACGCCTGCCAGTCGAAGTCGCCATGACCGAGCACGTCAGGACTTTTAAAGCGATCACCTACTGAGGGAGCACGGTGATGTACCGCCGCGTCTATGTCTCCGCCGTGATGGAGGCGCCGCTCGCCGCGACCTGGGCGGTGCTGCGCGATTTCAACGCTCTTCCAGCCTACAATGCGAAGCTCTTCTCGGAGAGCCACATCGAGGACGGGCTTCCGTCCGACCAGGTCGGTTGTATTCGGAACTTTCGCACGAGGGACGGGCAGGGCCAAATTCGCGAGAAGCTGCTGACGCTATCCGACCGTGACTACGTCTGCTGCTACGAGATCCTTGAGGCGACCCTGCCGGTTCGCGACTACGTGGCTGAGATGCGGCTCTGGCGCGTGACCGAGGGTGACAAGACCTTCGGGGAATGGTGGGCGACGTTCGAGGTGGACCCGGAGAACGAGCCAGAGGTGATGCGGGCCGTCACGGACACGTTTCGCTTCGCTTTTCAGGGTGCCGAGGAACTCGCGCGCTCATCGCGGAGATGACGGATGGCGGAGAGCGGCGCTGCCTATGTGATCGGAACGTTCGACACGAAGGGCAACGAACATCGCTATGTTGCGAGCCTTCTCCGCGGGGCCGGCCTCCGGGTAGTCACGGTCGATGTCGGCACTAAGAGCGAGGCTCTCGATGTCGAGGTAAGCGCCGCCGATGTGGCGGCGTACCATCCAGGAGGAAGAGCTGCGGTCCTCGAGGCCGGCGACCGCGGGGTCGCTGTGACCGCAATGACGGAGGCTCTGCGGCGCTGGATGGAAACGCGGTCCGATGTCGGCGGCATGATCACGCTTGCCGGATCGGGCGGCACCGCCATCGTGGCACCAGCCATGCGGTCGCTCCCTATCGGCACGCCCAAGGTCCTCGTTTCCACGCTCGCCGCCGGCGACATGTCTCCGTATACAGGCATCCACGACGTCACGACGATGTTCCCGGTCACAGACGTGGCTGGGCTGAACCGGATCTCGCGCGTGGTTCTTGGCAACGCCGCCCACGCGCTCGCCGGAATGATGCTGCGGCCGCTGCCGGAGGTGGTGGACGACAAGCCGTCCCTCGGGATCACGATGTTCGGAGTCACGACGCCCTGCGTAACGGTGGCTGCTGAGGAACTGTCGGACACGTTCGACTGCCAAGTCTTTCACGCAAACGGTTCGGGCGGCCGTGCCCTCGAAGCGCTGGTGCTGGTGGGCCTGTTCAAGGGCATCGTGGATGTTTCCACGACGGAGACTGTGGACTTCCTCTTCGGCGGGGTCTGCAGCGCCGGTCCCGATCGGTTTGAGGCCATCGTGAAAACGGGCGTGCCTTGGGTCGGGTCCGTCGGGGCGTTCGACATGATCAACTTCTGGGCGCGCGAAACCGTGCCGGACAAGCATCGAGGTCGGCTCTTCCACGTCCACAATGCCAACGTCACGCTCATGCGGACATCTCCCGAGGAGAACCGAGCCGCCGGGATCTGGCTCGCCGAAAAGCTCAACCGGTCTCCCGGCGTTGTACGCCTGCTACTCCCGGAGAAGGGCGTGTCGATGCTGGATGCACCGGGACAGCCTTTCCTTGATTGCATCGCGGATGCCGCTCTGTTCGAGGCGATCGAAGGGGCGTTCCACACGAACGATGCGCATCGACTCGTACGACTGCCGCTCCACATCAACGATCCCGCATTCGCCGCGACCGTGGCCGATCATGTCCGGGAGGTTATGGCCACCTAGGCCGGTGCAATCTGACGGGCCCGGGCACTTGGCTCCCAGCGCTTCACGGCCCGCGGCTGGCCGACAGAGGCAGGCTAATTAAGACCCAGCGGTCAGGTCTGCTTCCGAGAATATCTCGGCGGGCTGAACGAGGGGAAGGCGCGAAGCAGCACGTACATCCCCATCACGGCCCCGAACGACTGGAACCAGAACGGGTGGGTCTAGCCGGCGGAGCAACTCGTCACGCCCGTACTCAAGGACGTGTGTGGCCGAGCAGAAGTTAGCAGGCTCGCACAGCGCGGGCTTACGGCCAGGATGGAGCGATCCGCGCCGAAGGTCGTCACTCGCCCCCGTCGGTGTGATCGAAGTGCCAATGCGTGTTGATCAGCCGAGCGAGCGGCTCGGATCGAGCCCCGCGAGGGCATCAAGGATCCGCGGGCGCGACGCGGGTATCCCCGCATGACGATAGCCTCCTGCGGAGGCGCCGGCTCTCGACCAAATCCCGTCCTCTACAACGGTCTGACATATGAGACCGGCCGGCTCGCAGCCCGGATTGCCCGCCACACCGCATCCGGCGTTGCCGGCATCTCGACGGCGTCGACGCCGCATTCCGAGAGCGCATCGAGGAGGGCTCCGACGATGGCTGGCGGCAATCCGACGGAGCCGACCTCGGCGCATCCCTTAGCCTTCAGGGGGTTGTGCTCGCAGGGCGTCGAATGCGTCAGCACCTCGAAGGCCGGCAGGTCGCCGGCGCGCGGAAGGGCGTAG
>NZ_JBMSEF010000024.1:0-75591 GCF_049446235.1 Enterovirga sp. CN4-39
GAGGCAGGATTGCAGCCTGCGCGCTTCGTGGAGGTGGATGCTCTGAGCTTGATGGTTGAGCTTGCTCATCACGGCGAAGGGTTCAGTGTGCTTCCGATGACCGCCGTCCGACAAGAGCTGATAAGCGGCTACGTGGCGGCGCTAGCTATCGAAAGACCGGCACTGAGTTGGAGTGTTTCTCTCTGCAAGAACGATCTCCGACCACTTAGCCCTGCGAGCGAAGTACTGTTCACTCAGCTCAAAAAAGAAGTTGCGGACCTGGTTCGGACGGGACATTGGGACGCCAGACTCGCTGCCGGGCTGACCTGAGTCGCACCTAGCCAGACATACAGCCCCTGACCTGAGCCCCTGACCTCCTCCGGTCATGGCTGGAGCCCGGGGTTGGTGTGGTCCGCACCCCTTCTTTAGAGCACAGGAAGCTGGAGTTTTCGAGCCTTGTGGTCCGCTCCCCTGCTTTGGAGCACCGGAAGCTAGAGTTTTCGCGCCTTGTCACGGTGGCGGGCTGGCTGCGCCACCGGGATTGTGCAGGGAGATTGGCAGCTTATGGGCGAGGGACACGGTGTGAGCCGAGCGTAGCGGGTCGTAAGGAGGCGAAAATCCGTGAGACGGCAGGACGTGCGCTCGAGGCGTCGTGGCTGCGGTCAAGAGCGCGAGAGAAGCACGCCTTCCCACGGCGACGTCTGGTGACCCTGGACAGGACATTAAGAGCCGCCCCGCTCCCCTCGCCTTCCGACGTATCGCGTCGGTGTTGGTTCCTTATCGGCGTGCAGGATGCTGCAGTCAGGCCGTTGCTCCAGGAGCCGGATGCCTGCCGTGCCATCGGCGACTTGCCCGCCTGTCGCAAGGTATCACCACGACGATGCCGTCAGCATGTGCGCGGACGATCGTGACACGCACGATCTCGCGACCATCCTGATCGCACGCCCGCGGGTTGCGAGCCCATTACGGGATGCGGCCTGCATGCCGGGGTGTCGGCGCGCCCGTCCCGCCCTCAATCAACCTGAGCCTGCGTATGCCAGGGGCAGGTCGGGCATTGGCTGGACCGGACCGCAGTCGGCGAACTTGGCGCGACCGCGGTCGCTCGTACCCTGGGCGTGATCGTACAGAGACGGATCGCGGGCTGGGCAGTCAGCCAATAGAGCTGCCAGCAGTCGAAGCAGCGACCGCTCAGGACCGTACTGCGTCACCATTCCAGCGAGCCTATAGCCTCCCTTCCGCCCTCAGATCTAGCAGCAGAGGCGGACGACACCGCAGGGATATGCGGCAAGCGTCTCGGGCGCGGGCACGCGGAGGCAGGCTCACGACGCCATGTCCCTCCTTTTTACCTCCGGCTCGCTCCAACGTACGAACCCGCGCGAGACGAGCGCAGCCGTGCCGACCAAGCAGAGCACAGATGTGGGATGCTTCATCTCTGAAATCGGAATGCTCGGCTTCCGATCCAGCCCACCTGAAAAAAGGAGAACGCCCGCCAACCGGTTGTACCTTCATCGGCTTTCAGCTTGTCGGCGCAAGGTCTCTCGAGCGGGTCGCTCCAAGCCGGCGTCGAACGATTCTGATGAAGTCGTCCACGTCTCTATTCGTGTTAAACAATCCGAATGAGACCCGGATGCCGTCGCGCTCCGGCGAGACACGGACCTGCTCCTCGGCAAGGTACTCCGCCCATCCGTCACCCGGGAGATCGAGCACGTAGATGTGGGGCGAGCGCAACGCGCGATCTCGCGGACCCACGAGGCTGATCCCGGCCTCGTCCAGATGGTCGATCAAATGGTCGCCGAGGTCGTAGAGATGAGCCTCAATGTTAGGGATCCCGACGCGTTCCAGGAGGTCGAGCGACGCCGACAGCGCATGAATGTCTGGCAGGTTGAAGTTCCCGATCTCGAAGCGGCTGGCATCATCCCGTAGAGCCATGTTCTCGGGGCGAGCGATATAATCGACCGGCGGCTTGGCGAGACTAGACATTGCCATATAGGCCGGACGAAGCTCCTGGTGGCCAGACTGGCAGTAAAGGATCCCGAGCCCCTGGGGGACGAGCAGGCCCTTGTGGCACCCGGAGCCGACGATCGTCGCCCCGAGTTGACTTGGATCCAGCGGGATGACCCCCGTCGACTGCATCGCATCAATAATAAGGTAGATGCCCGCTTCCGCGCAGAACGCGCCGACGGACGCGACATCGAAGCGATGCCCGGAATGGAAGGTCACGTGCGACAGCGAGATCGCTCGCGTGTTACGATCGATGTGGTGCGCAAAGGTAGAGGCGTCGACGGCTCCTTCCCGGAGCTGGACGAAGCGGACCTCCACGCCCCGCCGTTGCAGGTTCAGAAAGGCATATGCGTTGTTCGGGTGGTCACCCTCGACAAGCAGAACGTTGTCGCCCGGCGCGAACGGGATCGCGTTGGCGGCGATGTTCATGGCCTCAGACGTGTTCTTGACGAACGCAATCTCGGACGGCGAGGCGCTAAAGAGCGCAGCAACCCGCTCGCGGATAATATCGACGCGGCGCAGCCACACGGGCTTCGGCCCGGCCAGCTCGTTGCCTTCCTCGTAGAACCGGATCAGCGCCTGCTTGATGCTCGTCGCGAGCGGCGTTTGATGGGCGGAGTCCAGGTAGAGCATGCGGTCCACTACCGGGAACTCCCGGCGGACCGCCGCGACGTCGTAATGCCTGGACATGGATTGCTCCTGGTCTTCTGAGGTTGGAGCCGGCGAGCAGCTCCATTTGACCTCACGTGGCGAGGGTCGCTTCGATCTGAGATGCGGTTTCCAGAAGATCGGGGATGAACTTCCCGACCTCCTCGTAGCGGCATAGGGCGGCGGGCAGCGACACGCCGAGCCCGGCGACGAATTCGCCCTTGGTGTTCCGCAGCGGGACTGCGCAACCAACGACGCCCGGGGTGAATTCCTCGTCGGTCGCGGCCCATCCCCGGGCGCGCACCTGGGCGATGTCGTCGGCCAATCGGGCCGCAGTCACGATGGTCTTCGGCGTGAACGCCTTGAAGTCGATCGCTGCCACGACCTGCTGGAACTCGGCCTGCGGGAGCCCTGCCAGGTAAACCTTGCCTATCGAGGTACAGTAGATCGGGGCACGTCCGCCGGGTTCGAAGAGAAGCCCGGACCGGCGCGCACTGCGGGCCGAGTCGACGTAGCAGACTTCGCCGCCCGAGATCGTCCCGACGTGGCAATGCTCCTGCAGCTTCGATGCCAGCGCGACCAGGAGCGCATGGGTCTCGTCGGCCACGAAGGCGGCGCTCAGGATGCGAGTTCCGAGCGCGACCAGCCGGGCGCCGGGCAGGAGCTTCTTCGAGCCGAGCGCGCGCTTGAGAAGCGACCGGGCTTCGAGTTGCAGGATGATCCGATGCACGGTCGCGGGCGGTAGGCCGGTCGCCTCGGCGACGATGCTGGCAGCTACCGGACCACGCTGATCAAGCACGAATTCAAGGACAGCGAGGGCCCGGTCGAGCGGCTGATCGCCCGCCCGATCCAGCGCTTCGGCAACTGCACGATGTTTCGGCACGGATCCTCTCGGCACTGCCGGAAAAGTAGCTTGACCAAATGGGTTGTATCCTGAAAACTGATAAACGCAATTCCATATTTCGGAAAAAGGGGGATCTGATGAGAGCGCTCCGCGATCTGCTGAAAAGATGGTACCCGGCAGCAATCATTGCCGCGGGTGCCATGGCCGTGGGCGCTCTTGCCGGAACGAATTCGGCGCAGGCCCAGGGGTCCCGGCTCGAGGAGGTGATGCAGCGCGGCAAGCTCATCGTGTCGACGTTTGGGACGTCGCCGCCTCTATGCTTCACGGACGAGAAGGGGCAGCTGGTCGGTTTTGACATCGACATCGCCCGATTGATCGCGAAGAGCATGTTCGGCGATCCTAGCAAGATCGACTTCGTTACCGTCACGAGCGAGGGGCGCTGGCCGAGCGTCCTTTCGGGACGTGCGGACTTCGGGATCGCTTCGACGACGGTCTACCCGGATCGGGCCATGAGGGTCGCATTCACCCGGCCATACATGGATTCCGGCATATCGCTGCTGGTCCGCAAGGATGCGGGCGTCACCTCAATCGCCGACTTGAACAACGCGAAGTTCACGCTCGCCAACCTGAGCAATCCTCAGATGGTGGACCGTCAGAAGCGATTTCTTCCCAACACCAAGACCCTGACCTTCGACACTCCCAGCGCCATGTTTCTGGCGGTAAAGACGGGCCAGGCGCACGCCATGCAGTTCGATAGCCCTGTGGTCGACTGGTACGGGAAGGAGAACGCCCAGGATCTGATCGTACTGCCCGAGATGCTCGGCAACGTGCAGAACAACGCGATCTTCCTGAAGCCCGGCGACTTCGCGTGGTGGCTGTTTCTCGACACCGTGGTCCAGGAACTGACCGCCGGCTCGCGCTACAACGAGTATGTCGAGGTCTACCAGAAGTGGTTCGGCCGCAATCCGCCGCCGCAGCGCTTTTACGGCGCGGCTGCCGCCGCGAAGTAAGCTTTCTCATCGGGCGAGCGGAACAATCCGTCGATGAACTTCGACTTCGGGTTCGTTGTGCGCAACCTGCCCCTCTTCCTGGAGGGACTGGTGGTGACGGTCCAGCTCAGCGCACTGGCATTCGCCCTCTCGCTCCTGTGGGGCCTCATCGTAGTCGGGCTGCGCCGTTCCAGCTCGTCTCCGATCCGTAATCTCGCGGCCGGGTACATCCAGCTCGTCCGCAACACCCCCGTCCTCGTGCAGATGTACTTCATCTTCTTCGGCTCGGGGATGGCCGGGTTTCCACTTAGCGGTTTCGCCGCCGGCCTCCTCGCGCTGACGCTGCAAAACGGCGGCTACGTCGCGGAGATTTACCGCGCGGGGATCGAGTCGGTCACCCGGCGCCAGACTGAGGCGGGTCTAGCGCTCGGCATGCTCCGCCGCCAAGCCTTTTTCATCGTCATCCTGCCGCAGGCGCTTCGGCGCGTGGTCGCCCCGATCTCCAACCAGGGAGTCGCGATCATCAAGGATACCGCACTTGTGTCGACGATTTCGGTTGCCGAGATGACGCACGCCGGCCGGCTCCTCGCGGACCGCACAGCTGCGGTCTATGAAGTCTTCTTCACGCTTGCCCTCCTCTACTTACTCCTCGTCTCGCTCTTCAGCGGCACCATGCGGCTGATCGAGCGCCGCGTGCGCGTTCTGGCCTGAGCCCGGCGATGTTCGACGTTGTCCTCCGCAGCTGGCCGCTTCTCCTCTCGGCAACGGGCGAGACGGTTCTTCTCTCGTTCGCGAGCGGCCTTCTGGCGACCATCCTTGGACTGGTTCTTGCGCTGGGCCAGCTCTTCGCCGTTGCTCCGCTCCGCTACCTCGTCGAGGTCTGGCTCTATGTGATGCGGGGCGTGCCGCTTCTCGTCCTGCTCTTCGCGATGTACTTCGCGCTTCCCTATACGGGGATCGATCTGTCGCCGCGGGTCGGCGGCATTCTCGTCCTCTCCGCGTATTTCTCTGCTTTCATGGCGGAGATCTTCCGCAGCGCAGTCCTGGCCGTGCCGAAGGGGCAATGGGACGCCGCCCGCGGCATCGGCTTCCACGGCTGGCGGCTCATGCGTGAGGTGATCGCGCCGCAAGCAATGCGCCTCGCGGCCGCCTCGTACATCAACACCATGATCATGCTCGTGAAGGGCACCTCGCTCGTGTCAATCATTGGGCTGTGGGAGCTGACCCTGGCGGGACGGCAGATCGTCGAGCGAACGCTTGCTTCCTTCCAGGTCTTCGGCGCGGTTGCCCTGATCTACTTCCTCCTCTGCTACGGGCTGTCCTTGGGCGGACGGTATCTCGAAAAGCGGTTCAGCTATGTCCATTGAGAGCACGCGCCCAGCGATCGAGCTTCGGGGCGTCTCCAAACGCTTCGGCAGCGTCCAGGTGCTGAACCGGGTCGATCTCGATGTACATCGCGGGAAGGCAGTCGTGCTCATCGGCCCGAGCGGTTCGGGCAAGACGACCCTCCTGCGCTGCATGAACTTCCTGGAGCAGTTCGAGGAGGGCGAGATCCGGATCGACGGCGAGCCCCTCGGCTATTCCGATGACGGCAGGAGGCGCCGGAGGCCCGAGCGCGAGATCGCACGCCAGCGCGCCGCGCTCGGCATGGTGTTCCAGAGCTTCAACCTATTTCCGCACATGACTGTGCTCGCGAACGTTACGGTCGGGCCGGTCCGCATCAAGGGCCTGCCGCGATCCGAAGCCGAGGAGATCGCACGCGGGCTGCTCGACAGGGTCGGCCTTGCTCATAAGCTCGATGCCTATCCAGGCCAGCTCTCCGGCGGGCAGCAGCAGCGCGTAGCCATAGCGCGCGCGCTCGCCATGCAGCCCAAGGCGATGCTGTTCGACGAAGTTACCTCCGCTCTCGATCCGGAGCTCGTCGGCGAGGTGCTCGCCGTCATGCGGCAACTTGCCGAGAGCGGCATGACGATGGTCATCGTCACCCACGAGATGGCGTTCGCACGGGACGCCGCGGACGAGGTCGTTTTCATGTCGGGCGGCAGCATCGTCGAGGCAGGGCCGCCGGATCAGGTGTTCCGCGCCCCGCAGACCGAGCGGCTGCAGGCGTTTCTCCGTCACTTCCGTGAGGGTTACCGACTATGACGCCGGCCCAGGCTTTCCTGGTCCCGGCGATAGCTCGTCGTTCGATTTCAACCCGTTCCGATCAGCCGCTTTCCGAGAACCCAGATGTCTCCTGACCTTCTCGAACTCGCCTCTCGAACCTCGGCCGGCGCGGGTCCCGCGAACTTCAACGGACCGCTGCGTGGCCTCAAGGTCATCGACGCTGGAACGATGATCGCGGGGCCGCTCGCGGCGACGCATCTCGCCGATTTCGGAGCCAACGTCACGAAGATCGAGCTTCCAGGTGTCGGGGACTCGATGCGTCACTGGGCGCCGATCAAGGACGATCGATCCTTGTGGTGGAAGGTCATCGGGCGAAACAAGCGCCTTGTCACGCTCACTCTGTCCAAGCCCCGCGGCCAGGAGTTGTTCAAGCAGCTCATTCGTGACGCCGATATCGTCATCGAGAATTACCGTCCCGGCACGTTCGAGCGATGGGGACTGGGTTACGACGTGCTTTCTCGCATCAATCCGCGTCTCGTCTTCGTCCGGGTGTCCGGCTTCGGCCAGACGGGCCCCTACGCTAAGCGCGGAGGGTATGGGACGATCGCGGAGGCGTTCAGCGGCATTCCGTCCTTCACGGGCTTTCCCGATCGTCCGCCGACGCTTCCGGGCTTCCCGATGGCCGATTCGGTCGCCGCGACTTTCTCGGCGATGGCCGCCATGTTTGCCGTCTACAACCGCGACCAGGGCGGATCGGGCCGCGGCCAGGAAATCGACGTCAGCCTCTACGAGCCTCTGTTCAGGCTGGCGGAGGCCCAGGTTATCGGCTTCGACCAGCTTGCGATCGTGAAGGAGCGGCAGGGCAATCGGCTTGCGGAGGATTCCCCGCGCAACACCTACCGTACCCGGGACGGGCGCTGGGTTGGAATCTCGGCCTCGTCCCAGAAGACCTTCGAGCGCCTTGCGCGCGCCATGGAGAAGCCGGAGCTGATCAGCGATCCGCGCTTCCGCGACAACGCTTCGCGCTGCACCTATGCCGATCCGCTCGATGCAGAGATCTCGGGCTGGTTCGCGGATCGCGATTTCGCCGAGATCGCCGAGATCTTCGAGCGCGCCGATGTGGTGGCCGGCCCGGTTCTCGACATCAAGGATATCTTCTCCGACCCCCATTATGCAGCGCGCGAGAACATCGTCCCCGTCCCCGACGAGGATTTCGGCGAGGTGCGGATGCAGAACGTAGCGCCCCGCTTTCTTGGCACGCCCGGCGAGGTGCGCCACTCGGGCCGCGCGCTCGGAGCGGACAATCGGGAGATCTTCATAGGCGAGCTCGGTTTGAACGAGGCCGAATTCTCCTCCCTGAAAGCCGAGGGTGTCATCTGATGCGGGAGAACCCTTTTGATGGCGTCTTCATCGCGGGGGCGGGTCAGACCGTCTACGAGAAGCGCTCCTCTAAGAAGGCGACCCGGCTGCTTTTCGAGGCGAGCGACGCGGCGCTCCGCTCCGCCGGCCTTGGCTGGCAGGAGGTCGACGGCCTCGCGGTGACCTGTTTCAACCTACCGCCCGACAATGCGACGACGCTCGCCGAGCATTTCGGCATCGAGGCGCGGTTTCTCTTCCATGGAGTCTATGGCGGCGCGTCCGGCATCATTGGGATGATGCACGCCGCCCGAGCTATCCGGAACGGCGATGCGGACGTGGTGCTCTGCGTCGCAGCCGACGCCTACGACGTGACCTCGCACAACGAAACCCTCGACCGCTTCAACGGCTCGGTCCAGAACTACATGTCGCCGCACGGCTTTGGTGGCGCGAACGGCATGTTCGCCCTCCAGACCCGGCTTTACATGGAGCGGCACGGGGCGGAACGCGAGGATTTCGGGCGCTTCTGCGTAGCGCTCCGACAGAACGCGCGCAAAAACCCGAACGCGCTTCTCCGGTCAGAGATGACGCTCGAGGACTATCTCAACGCGCGGCCGATCGCAGATCCCCTTCGGCTGTACGACTGCGTTCTGCCCTGCGTGGGCGGAGATTGCGTGGTCCTCGTCAGCGAGCGGATTGCGAGCCGGCTGAAGGTTCCTCTCGTTCGGATCCGCTCCGGCGGCGAGCTCCACAATTACCCGGCCGGCGCTCCCTACTCGTTGACGGCTGGATGGTCCGGCTTCTCCGGGCGCATGTACGAGCGGGCGGGCCTTGGGCCCGAGGACATGGAATTCGCCCAGCTCTACGACGACTACCCGGTCATGTGCTTCATCCAACTCGAAGGTCTCCGGATCGCCGAGCCAGGCCGAGCCTTCGCCTTTGTGCGCGATACAGACATCACCACAGACGGCTCTTTCCCGATCAACACCGGTGGTGGCCAGCTGTCGGCCGGACAGGCGGGCGCAAGCGGGGGCATGATCGGCGTCTACGAGGGCGTGATGCAGCTTCGGGGCGAGGCCGGAGAACGCCAGATCGACTGCCGCCGCGGCCTAGTAAGCGGCTACGGGATGATCGCCTATGGCCGCGGCCTGTCCGCGAGCGCAGCCATCCTCGAGCGTGTGGAATAGGACCGCAACATGGTTACGAAGCCTCTGCCGCGCATCGACGCCGTGAATGCGCCCTTTTTTGCCGCGTGCAACCAAGGCAAAGTGCTCATGCAGCGTTGTGCGGCACCCGAGTGTCGGCACTTCATCTACTATCCTCGCGTCTGCTGCCCCGTCTGCCATAGCGGCGACCTAGACTGGGTTGAGGTCTCCGGACGCGGTCGCATCAAGACCTTCACGGTCGTGCACCGCCCCCACCACGACGGCTTCATGGCGGAGACTCCCTACATCTTCGCAGCGGTGGAGATTGAGGAAGGGCCGGTGCTCTACGGCCGCATCGAGGGAGACCCGTCCCGCCCGCCGAAGATCGGCGACGCCGTCGGACCGGTTTTCGTCCAACATACACCCGAGCAGAAGCTGCTCGCCTTCCGGGCGGAAGCCGCCCGATGAAGCGCGAACCGGCAGAGAGATCCCTCCGCCCCACGTGGCTGGAGATCGATCCCGGAGCGTTCCGCCACAACGTCCAGCGCCTGCGGGAGGCAGTTGGCAGGCAGGTTGTGATCTATGCCTGCCTGAAACGTAACGCGTATGGCTGCGGCGCTGGCCCGATCGCCCGGGCCGCGATCGCGGGCGGCGCCGACGGGCTAGCGGTCGGCAACATCGATGACGCGGTCAGCGTCCGTCGCGCGGGCGTCACCGCGCCCGTGATGCTCTATCCGACCTGCCTGCCGGAGGTCGCCGCTGCCGTGTCCGATCTCGATCTGACACCTACCGTTTCGACCCCGGAAGAGGCCGAATCCTGGGCCGCGGCGTTTGGAAAGCGGCGATCGATCTTCGCCAAGTTCGATGTCGGCCTGATGCGGGGCGGGGCCCAACCCTCGGAGTTGGGCGCTCTCCTGGCAGCGATCGTCGACAGCCCGAACCTGACATTGGCCGGCATCTACACGCATTTTCACACCTATGGCGGTCCGGAGGGAGCAGGGTATCTCGAATGGCAGGTCGCGCGCCTGCGCGAGGCCGCGGCCGCAGCAAAGTCATCCGGAGCCGAGATCCCCTTCGTCATGGGGTCGAACAGCGCGCTCGTCATGCAACGGCCTGATCTCGATCTCTCGGGCGTCGATCCAGGGCGGCTGTTGTTCGGCGTCACCCCCGCTGGGCCACTCGAGCGCCAACTGGATCTGCGGCCGGCGCTCGCGGCGTTCCGATCCCGCATCCTCATCGCGAAGACGATCACGGCCGTGCCCGAGGACCAGCGGCTTTCACCCTTTCCGGCGCAGGTCGGCACCCGGATCGGTGTCCTGCCCGTCGGGTGGGGCGACGGCCTGCCGCGCCGCTTTCGAGACGGAGCACGGGCGCTGGTGCAGGGCCGCCCCGTTCCGATCCTCAACCCTGTCCATCTCGAACATCTGCGGCTGGATCTCACCGGTGTCCCTGAGGCCGGGCCAGGAGACGAGGTCACGCTGATCGGCCGCCAAGGCGCGCAGACGATCACACTTGAGGAGGTCGAGGCCACATGGGGACTGGACGGCCTTTCGCTTCTTGCCGGCCTGCGTGATCACCTCCGGCGTGACTACGGGCATCCTGAATCGTGACCCGGTCCGCCGACATCGTCATCATCGGCGCCGGGATTGTCGGAGCGAGCATCGCCTACGCGCTCGCCCGCCAGGGTGCCGGCAGTGTGGTGTTGCTAGAAGCCGAGACGAGCTTGAACGTCCACAGCACGGGCCGCAACGCCTCCTATTTTCTGCCGATCTACGACACGGCGTGCTTCTCGGCGCTAGCGCAGGCTAGCCTCCCCTTCTTCGAGAATCCTCCTGAGGGCTTCTCCGATGCGCCTCTCCTGACCCGGCGCGGAGCCGTTGTCGCGGCACTCGAGAAGGACGCGGATGCGCTCACCGCAGAGGTTGATTCCGCGCGATCATCTGGAATCGAGGTGCAATCCCTTTCTCCTACCGATGTGGCAGCGCTGGTGCCCATCCTCCGGACGGACTGGTTCGCAGTCGCTGCGCATTACCCCGGTGCAGGCCCGCTGGATGTCCACGCCTTGTCCATGGGGTATTTGGCGGGCGCGCGCCGTGCGGGAGTCGAGTTGCGGCTAGGCGAACGCTGCGAGGCAATCGAGATCTCTGGCGGCAGAGCCGCCGGCGTCAAAACGAACGCGCACCGCTATGTCTGCGGAACCGTCGTCAACGCCGCGGGCGCCTGGGCGTCCGAGGTCGCGGCCCTTTGCGGAGCACGCACGATCGCCTTCGAGCCGAGGCGGCGGCACATTGCGGCCATTCCACTGCCCGCCACCATCGTCCCGTACGAGTGGCCGTTCTTCCGCTGCCCATCGTGGCCCTTCTACATGAAGCCCGAGGCCGGGCAGCTGCTTGCAAGCCTCATGGATGCCGAACCAGACCGTCCAGGAGATTGCATGAGCGACGATCTCCGGATCGCCGAGATCGTCGATGCTGTCGAGCACCTCACGACGGTCGAGGTCCGGCGTGTCACCCGCGGCTGGGCAGGCCACCGAACATTCTCGCCGGACGACGCCCCGGTCATCGGCCCAGATCCGCTGGTCAACGGCTTCTTCTGGGCGGCGGGGCTGGGGGGAGCGGGAGTCATGTCCTCCCCCGCCGTCGGCGAGCTGGTGGCTACAGCCATCACTGGCTCCCGGCAGCACCCGCTACAGGAGCAAGTAGACCCCGCGCGTTGAAAAGAAATACGCCGCTTCGGCGAAATCTGAAGTGGAGCTCTGGTACCAGCCGTCACTTCTCAGGCCGCGAGCTCGCAAGCAGCCGTTCCGCTCCGGCCAACTTCAGTCCTGGTAACCGGCGTGCATTTTCCGAAGAGCGCAAACTCTGACTTCACTGAAGCTTGGCATCAGCTCTTAGGCACTCGTATGAGTTCTTGGAGCAGCTGCACCGGATCAAAGCCAATCGCCTCGGCAAGGTCGAGCAATTCGACAACGTCAAGCCGTCGTTGACCGCTTTCCAGGTTCGAGACGAATGGTTGGTGCCGCCCGAGCGCCTTCGCGACCTCAGCCTGATTGAACCCAGCCTGTTCCCGGTACTGAATCAGGAGCTCTGCCAGGCGCTTCTGCCGGGCTGAGCTGAGGGATCGAGGCATGCCGGGCCGCTTTGGCGAGAACCGGCAGGCGAAGTAGAAGGCGAGCGCCTTTATCCAAAAAGCAGATATTCCGCTGGACTGCGCCGGCCAGCAGAGCGACAGCTCGGGCGGGCGTCTTTGCCCTGGTCGGAGACGGGATAATGAATGCCGGCACAGGTGTCTTCGTGCTGCGCGATGAGGCGACGCTCGTCGCCATGCAGGCGGCGAGCTTTGCGACCGAGGACGACTTTCAGCGCCTGCTCGCGTCATTCCCGGAGCTACTAGCCGGTGACCAGATCGATGCTGCAGCGCCACGCAGGTTTCTGCTCATTGCCCGCGAGCAAGGGATACCGGCCGAAGAGGGAGCGGGGGACCGCTGGTCGCTCGATCATCTCTTCCTGGATCAGGACGGTGTCCCGACACTTGTGGAAGTCAAGCGAGGCACCGACACCCGCATTCGGCGGGAGGTTATCGGACAGATGCTGGACTACGCGGCAAACTCTGTCCTGCACTGGCCCGTCGAAGCGATTCGGGCGCAGCTGTCCTCACGCTGCCAAGCCGAAAAGCGAGACCCAGAGAGCGCCTTGGCCGAACTGATCGGTCAGGACAGCGATCCGGAAGGCTTCTGGGCCCAAGTGCGCACGAACCTGCAAGCCGGGCGCGTCCGCCTCCTGTTCGTGGCCGACCGTATTCCGCCGGAGCTGCGGCGCGTGGTCGAGTTCCTGAACCGACAGATGGATCCTGCTGAGGTCCTCGCCATCGAACTTAGGCAGTACGAAGGCCAGGGACTGAGGACCCTCGTGCCAATCGTGCTTGGGCAGACGCAGGATGCGGCGCAAAAGAAGGGAGGCGGAGCAAGCGGCCCTAAGCAGAGCCGGGCCTGGGACGAAGCCTCCATCATGTCCGAGATTGCGGCCCGCTCAAGTTCAGCTGTCGTCGAAGCCGCGAGCGCGATCGCCAGCTGGACAAGAGCGCGGTCTGATCGGGTCGCGTTCAATGCCAACCCGAGCTGGGGCTCGATGGGGGCGGTGTTCCGCAAGGAGGCGGCTGAGATTACGGCGCTCCGACTGCACTCGGACGCGTCGGTCGTGGTCTATTTCGAGTATATGCTCGGCAAGCCAGTGTTCGACGCCCTCCCTCGCCGACAAGCGCTGCTCGACCGCCTGAACGCCGTACCCGGGATCAGGCTGCCACCCGACGCCGTCTCGAAGCGCAAGACTATCCCGCTCGCGCCGTTCACGCCTGCTTCGACGGCCGCGTTCCTGGCGGTCATGGATTGGTTCGTCGACGAGTTGCGCCACCCCAAGCCGGACGCTTCGGCCGAGCCCGAAGCGTGAGAGCCGCCCTCCCCTGCCTGGCGGTCATCCTGGCCCTCGCAGCGGCCCCAGCAGCCCAGGCTGGCAGCTCCGAATGCGGACTCATCCGCAACCCCGACATCCGCCGCGCCTGCTACGCCCAAGCCGAGCGCCGGCCCAGCGACTGCGGGCTCATTCGCGACAGCGACGAGCGAAGGCTGTGCCGGGTCAGGGCCGAGAAACGCTGAAACCCTCGGCCTATTGCGGCCTGGTCCGACATTGCCTATCGCCGGAAGCTAAGCGGCTTGTCGCCTTGCCGGTCGAGAGCGGCCTCGCGAGGTCCGGATCGCATCGACGGCCATCGCTGCAGCTGCCTCGCGGGCGCGTCGCTGCGTCAGCTCGGCAAAGGTCTCGCCTGTCTCCTCGAGACGAGCTTCCTGCCCCGTTGCAGCATTGTAACGCTGAATGATCACGTCAACATAGCGCGGATCGAGCTCGGTGCCATAGCAGGTCCGCCGACACTCTTCAGCCGCAATGACGCTTGAGCCGGATCCGAGGAATGGGTCGAGAATGATCTCGTCGGGATTGGTGAGATCCAACATTGCCGCCTTCAGCATCGCCACAGGCTTAACGGTTGGGTGCTGCTTCAGGCCAGCTCGGGCGTCCGAGCCCATCGCGGATGCGCCCGGGTAGCGCCAGACGTTCGAGCGCGAACGCCCGTTCTGGCCGAGCTTGATGTTGTTCACATGCCGCTCCGTACCCTTCTTGAACAGCGGGAGAACCTCGTGCTGCGATCGGTACAGGCCACCCATCCCCGCGTTCGACTTGACCCAGACCACGAGGCTCAGCTGCGCGAGCCCGGCCGACAGCGCGCCCATCAGCACGAACGGAAGACCGTCACCGTCAATGAACGTCCCGAGGATGCCGCCATCCATGAGGTGCGGGATAGCGGTTGCCACAAAGGCTTGGTTGAAATCCAGGAACTTGTCGTCGGACATCTCTCCGCTGCCCATGACGAACTCACGATGCGCACCCCGCGTGACGTTGCCCCGGATCTTCTTGTTGTACGGTATGTCGGTCAAAACGAGCCTGGCCTGCGATCCCGCCGTGACGCGGGCGATGTCGAGCGGCTCGATGGCGCTCCCGCACAGCACTCTGTGGCGGCCGAGAAGGAAGAGATCTCCTCGCCTCGAGATCGCAGGCCGATCAGGCGGTTCGAGCGGTCCCTTCTCGACAGCCTTGGGCGATTCTTCCAGCAAGCCGTCCAGGTCGACCTCTTCGAAGCCCGTGATAGTGATGGGAGCATCTTCAACGATGAGCTCAGACACCTCCGCCTTGAGCGGCTCGAGCACCCAATCGCCTTTCTCTCCCAGACGGTTTAACGTCAGGCGCAGGATCCGCTTTTCTGTTGCGGTGTGTGCGGCAGTCAGCTCGCACGGGATCAGCGGCAGCCGGAGCGCTCGCGCGGCCAGGACGCGAATGACTCCGTCAATGACCTCGCCGTTCTGATCGATCAGCACGGGGTCGGAGAAGCCGAGAAACTCGATCGAATTCATCACCTCCTTGACGTGACTCTCCTTGACGCCCCGCACGTTGCGCTTCGGGATCGTCAGCGTGTCTGGATCCCGGTCAACCCGGGTGAGACCGACCAGGAGATCGTTCCGCTGGCGGCGGAGATGATCGCTCCGGCTCAGCTTCTCGGTTTCGGCTCTGCGTTCGACGTCCTTACTGCCCAGTGTGGCCCGTAAGCCCCGTGCAAGGTTTAAGGATCGAGAGGGAATTTTCTGCATCGTTCGCGTCCTCCAGGTGTCGCATCTGGGCGTGAGGAAGGGACCTGCTGTTTCAAGCTCGATCGAATCGACGATCCGGGCGTCCAACCGAAATCACCGCGCGATCTTCCGTGTGCGAGTTCTGCTCCGTTTGACTTTGACCGGCCGCGGCGCTGACACGACCTCCAGATCTGCGGACGCATCCCTCTCCTCGCCGGCAGCCTCCTGCTCCTCTAAAGTGAAGTCATCCGGTTCAGCTCGCGCAGCCTCGACATTCTCGTCCGGCTCACGCGGCCGGTAAGCCCAGCGGCCATCGTTTAGGCTTTCGATTGTCCGGCAGAGATTCTGGAGGCCTGGGGCGAGTGTGGCGAACACAGGGCTCGTTTCGAGCGGCCCCAAACGCCGCTCCAGCGAGGTTGTAAGCGGCTTCAGAGGCCCGTACCGATCAGTGTACGCCTGCATCAAGTCTCTCTTGACGATCGGCATCAGAACGCGCGCGTACATCTGCATGAGGAGCAGGTCTTTTTCCTTCTGGAGCTTGCTCCGTCTTGGCCGCCTTCGGCGGGGCGCAGGTAGCTTTAGGAGGCCGCGACGTTCGAGTTCATATGCTATCTTACGCAGCTCGCGCTGGGCTCCTCGTTTACCACCCATCGCTTGCTCGAATAGCTTGATGCATCCGATCGCGCTGATCGTTAATTTCTTGGTTCCTCCATCCGGTGCTTTGACCGATACAAGCGCGGTTAGTCCTGCTCGCACGACATCGAAGGCGTCGGATCTTGGCTGCTTGCCGGCCGGGTTCCCGCTTTGGCCTGGCTGGAACTGTGTCCGGCTGGGCGGGCTCCGGTAGCCGACACCGGGCTCGGCATCGGCGCGCCGCCGCGCTCCGGCGAGTGCGCGTTCGACGCGCTCCACCGCCGTGTCGGTGAGGTATATCTTCCATCCTGGCCATGTATATTCCTCGACTGAAACGCCAGGAACGCAGCTTTCGACGTGTGATCGAAAGTCTTCCTGCATGGCGTAGGCCAGCATCAAGATCACCGGCGACACCGCCTCCAGCATGGCGGCATGTTTCTCCTCTGCTACGGCAACTGGATTGTCTGCCGGGTCGGCGCCTGCCCGCTCCAGGATGCCGTCGTTTTCTAGCTTCTCCGCCAGATGCCGGAGTTCGGAGATCGCCGAGACGTCACCTTGAGCCGCTCTGGATTGCAGAGTGTGATGATACGCGTGAACGCGCGGCATCTTCCGACGTCTACCGCCGATCGTAATGGACACAGGCTCGAAGAAGGTCGCGCGAAGATGCTGCCAGTAGTCGCTGTCTTGTTGCTGCTTCGCCCGCTCGGCTGCCCCAAACATCCTTGATCTCGCGAGGTGCGCTGTTCGAGCCACGGGTGATCTCCACACTAGGCGCACCCTTATCCACGTAATCGCCTCGATTGAAAAGCAGCACCGTGACAAATCCACAGGCAAGATTGAGACAGACCATAGTCATGATTCTGTGTCAGTCGGGATCTTACCGCGAAGGTCAGTCCTGATTTTTGGTCAACTACTTTCAATGATCAGAACACATTGCTCGACTTGCTCCCATTTCCCTTCGCCTTCTGCGGATGAGCCTTTAGGCGTCCCTGCAGCTCGATAAGAATTCCCTGCATCGCACCTCCGCGATCCCTGTAAAAGCAGGGCCCATGCGGAGACCGTTTCGACCCTGACTGGCCCCACCACCACGCATTCCGCTCGAACCTGCGGTTTTTGGCGGAGCGCCAGAGACGGCGTAGTTCCAAGGACTTAGCGGGAACGCGCGCGGCTCCGACGCCCGATCTGCGTCTCTGAGCCGGACTCGAGGCCGGTTTGGCCGTCCCGTCTCCGATGCTCCGAAAAAGTGATTCCCCGAAGCACGCGAGCATCGCCGACCGGAGCGGGTCCACCTTATCGCTGATGGTCTGAGGTGCATTTCATGCAGCGAAGCGCAGCAAGGTGTAGGCCGGCTCCAGCCATGATGCAGAGCAGAATAAGCCCTAGGGAGATCTCGACGGAAGCGCCGCTCGCGATCGCGACCAGCTGACTGACTGTTCCACCGGAGACGATGCCGCCGGCGATGATGTTAAGCCAGGTTGAGGTGAGCTGTAGCTGGCGTTCGTCGCGCATCCGATCCTCCATCAAGATCGGATGAGCGTATAGGATTATATCCTTGCTGTCAATATTATCCTAGGAGATCCCAAGCCGCCTCCGCTGCTCCGACCAGGCGAGCGGCGGATCAGTAAGGTCGCGCAGCGCGATCCCATGGGGAAGGCGGCCTGCGATGGCGGCCTCGACGATGTCCGGTGCAACGCCCGCGAGCGAGATGGTGGCGTTCACCTGGCGGCGCGAGCAGCCTTCGCGGCTGGCAATGGCGTCGGGGCCATCGGCCCGGCCGCTTGCGATCTCCTCTAACCAGCGCCGCCCTCTGGCGATGGACTGCAGCAGGGTCGCGCGGGTCTCGACCCGCATCGGTCGGAGAGGGCGATCCCGGCCAGGTATCGCGATCACCTCACGGTGCCTGCGTGACGATGATCGCTGCCACGGGATCTCTAGCAAGGAGGGCTGCTCCTCTGAGGTGGCCGGCGGGAGTGTTATGCGAATCGCACTGGCTTCGATGTCGATCCGATCGACCGAGGGGATCAGATCCTGGTCGGGCATTTTGGTAGACACGTGCTGACGGAGCGCATCGAGCACGAGGCGCTCGATCTCGGGCGCGGAGACACGTCGGACCGCTCCTGCATCGGCAGGATGCCCCTCTATCAGGGGCCGGCTCACATAGTATCGGTACCTGAGGCCCCCCTTCCTGGCATGGCTCGGACTCATCAGGTTGCCGCGGTCATCGTAGAGCTTGCCGGTCAGGAGTGAGCCGGAGCGACCGCCGCTGACCGGTTCAGCGTTGCGCTGCTCAGTGAGCTTCCCCTGCACGGCCTCAAACAGCTCCTTCTCCAGGATCGCTGGATGCTCCGCCGCGTGGATGGCACCCTTGAAGACGATCTCGCCGAGGTAGAAGCGGTTGCGGAGCAGATACGCGAGCGGCCCACGGGTGAACGGGATGCCGCCCCGCACCCGAACGCCGTCCCTAATCAGGGCCTTCGTGACGATTCCGCGCTCGCGCAGGTCCGCCAGGAGCTTCCCGATCGAGCCGAGTTCGAGGTAGCGCCGGAAGATGAGCCTGACCTGCTCGGCCTCCTCTGGCACGATCGCAAGCTTCTTGTTCTCGACCCGGTAGCCGAGCGGGACATTGCCGCCGACCCAGAGCCCCCGGCGCTTGGAAGCTGCGATCTTGTCCCGGATGCGCTCACCCGTGACCTCCCGCTCGAACTGGGCGAACGAGAGCAGCACGTTCAGCGTGAGCCGCCCCATGCTGGTCGTCGTGTTGAAGGCCTGGGTGACGGACACGAACGACACCCCGTGTGCATCAAAGAGCTCGACGAGCTTGGCGAAGTCCGCGAGACTTCGCGTGAGGCGGTCAACCTTGTAGACGACCACCACATCGATGCGGCGGGCCTGGATGTCCGCGAGGAGCTGCTTGAGGGCGGGTCGGTCTAGCGACCCGCCCGAGAAGCCGCCATCGTCGTAGCGGTCGCGGATCAGCCGCCAGCCCTCGTGGGCCTGGCTTTTGATGTAGGCCTCGGCAGCCTCCCGCTGGTTGTCGAGCGAGTTGAACTCCTGGTCGAGCCCGTGCTCGGTCGAGACTCGGGTATAAATCGCGCAGCGGAGTTGGGGTCGGGCGCTCAAGCCGCCCTCCCCTGATCCTGTGATCCGGGCTTAAGTCCGAAGAAGCGCGGCCCGGACCACTTGGTCCCGGTAATGGCAAACGCGACCTCCGAGAGGCTGCGATAGGTGCCGCCGTTCCAGGCGAACCCATCCAACATCGTCATGACGTGATGCCGGATGCCGTTCCACTCCCGCACGAGCACGGTCCCGGGCTTCTCCCGCCGCTCAGGCAGAGGGACCGCATCGCCCTCCCTGATCCGATGGAGAGCTCGAACGCTCTTGCGCGAGAGGTCCCCGAAGGCCTCGGCCTGGATGCGATAGGCCAGCATCCTCAGGAGCAGCGCGGCCGAGACCTGCCTCGGCGCCGCCTTGCCCGTGGCCGCGCGCCACCGTACCCGGAGCGCGACAGCGTCGAGATCGCGAAGACTCGCGATCTCAGCTTCGACCTCCTGGACGCTGCGGCGCATCAGGCAGCGTCCTGGACGGCATCGCCGGCCGCCTTCTTACGGCCGCGCGGGGCGGGGCTGGTGCGAGCCTTAGAGGCGGAAGCGACTCCCGATCTCGTCGGCTGCGATCCGGGTTCGGCGGGACCTGCTGCCGCCTCGATCCGATATGCAACCGTTCCGTCAGGCCGCGCAGTCTTGGTGAGCGCCTGGCCGGCGCTCCTGATCCGCGACAATGCCGCCCGCGTGGTATGCGGCAGCCAGTCCGTGACAGCGATCAGCTCGTCGAGGGTCGCGCCCTCGCCGCGCCCGAGCAGGTCCAGGATGATTGCTCGTTTCGTGCCGGTCCGGACGGCGCCCGGCGAGGTCGCCCCGTCCGGAGAAGGCGCCCCCTTTTCGACGCTGGCGCTCCGCTTCTGCCGCGAGGGCCGAAGTCCGATGGCGCGGTAGCCTGCCGGCGTGAGCACGTGTGCATCATCCTCCGGGCGAACGAGCCCATCTCGCTCGAAGCGGCCCAGGAGCCGCTGCCGTGTCGCCGGCTTCGTCGTCCCAGGAATCACAACCATGCCGCCTTGTCCGGCAGCTTCGACCAACAGGGTCGTCTCAGTCTTGGTCAGGGTGATCGTCATCTGTCGCTCCGAACGCCGGGAGCAGCCCCGGCACCAGGCCGACCCCGCAATCGGCCACACAGGCCGGCGGGGCGAGGCGCAGAGCACGCAGAATCTAGTCAGGAGGAAGCCGCACTGCCCGCCTCGCAAGGCGCACGGCTCAGCACGCAGTTCGCGCCACGCAGCGTCCGGGTTTGATGAACAGGCACGTCCAGATCCATGGCCATCCGGACCATCTTACGGCCCCAACCGCAGAGTACGCCATGGTCGCCTTGGACCTCGCGGCCGCACCCACCACCGCGATGCTAATCGTCATGCGCGTGTCTCCCGTCACCCCCGACGGACAGCACACATGCTCCGTTCCCGGCCGTAGTCCAGCGAAACCAACAGACCTCAGCGACAAGGCCGAAGCGGGCGATTGTTGAGCCCCTGAAAGCGCCCGCAACGGGCAAAACTGACCCCAAGCCGACGCTCGGCAGGTCTGCTTCCGGGCCGTTCAGCTGGAATGCGGCCGAACCAGCGTTTCTGACCCAATGGCACGTTGGGAGTGTCCGCTCTAGGGCGGGCTCACTGGCAGCTTCGCCAACCAGCCGACCTGATCCTAAGCTTACCCTCGGCGCGTCCGGTTCCGGCATCTCTAGCGACGGAGGGGCAGGCAGCCGGAGTACGAAACACCGCGTTCCAGGGTCTCTGGACGCAGCAATCGAGGACAGTCGCTTTCGGCTCTCGAGTTACCGTCCGCAAGAAACGTATCTCGGTTTGCGCGCTCCCCTCAAGCACTAAGCAGCCGACCGTCAGGAGATATATGAACGATAAATACTCTCTCGGAAAATTTCTAAGTCTTCGCGCTAAAAACGGTAAGCCTTATCAACCGGTCAGTTGCAAGTCATCTTGCTCAGCTAGCTGCAGCTTCGTCAGCCTGCGTGTCGGCCTCGTTGCACCGGGGAACGTTGGCTTGGAACGCGCGTTGGTCGAGGCCCGAGTTTATCGAGCCAACGATGTTTTGGAACAAGCGCGCCGTTCGACTCACGGTCGGTTTTCTCCTTCTCGGGCTCGCCATCCTCAACCTCCTTCCCTCGCTGACGGGCTTCACGAGTCTCGACGGAACAGTGAATGCGCGTTTCACCGTCGTGACCGCACCAATAGAGGGGACGATTCAGAACACCCCGCCGAAAGTCGGAACGCCTCTCCGCGCAGGGCACCTGCTGCTCTCGATCGGGAATCAGCGCGTCAACCGGGCCGTGGCCGCCTCGCTATCCGCCGAACTGGAAACGACGCGGGAGCGGTTGAAAGCGCTCGATCTTCAGCGCAATCGTCTCGGCCGCCTGCGGGAGGAGCTGGCCACGCGCCTCGGAGATTATCAGCAGGCGTCAATCCGCTCGCTTGAGCAAGAAATCGCAGCCACGGCCCAAAGGGTCGCGATCAACAAGGCCCAGCAGCAAGCAACGTCTGCAGAACTGCAGCGCCGCAGCACCCTCGGGCTGACCGGCTATGTGGCGGGCACCCAGGTCGAGCAAGCGCGCGCCGCGCAGGCGACTTCCGCCGGCGAAGGCCTTGTTGCTGCCGCAGAGGCGAAGCGCCTGCAGGAGCAGCTCGAGGCCCTGCGGAAGGGGATCTATCTCGGCGACGGTCGCAACGATGTGCCCTATTCGCGCCAGCGGCACGACGAGGTCAGCATCCAAATCGCCGATCTGGACACCCGGCTTCGGGAGAACGAGGCGCGTGTCGCACAGATCGAGAAACAACTCGCCGAAGAGGAAGATCGCGTCAGGCGCCTCGAGTCGGCAAACATCAGAATGCCCTTTCCTGGCGTAGTGTGGCGAAATGCCGTTGTTTCTGGCTCAAATGTTGTCGTAGGCAATGAACTCCTGCGTGTTCTCGACTGCCGGGACCTCTTCGTCGACATTCTGGTCTCCGAAGTCGACTACGACGAGATCTATCCAGGCCGGAAAGCCCGGATCAGGCTCGTTGGACGGGCGGACACTCTCGGCGGAGAGGTGGTCTCCGTGCGTGGGTCGCAGGCGGTCGTGGAGGAGGTGATCCTGGCGGCCACCCCGCCGAAGAGCCAGGGGCGGAACGCCCGAATCCGGGTCGCGCTCGAAGAGTCTGAACTCAACGCAGACTATTCGAACTTTTGCCAAGTCGGGCGGACGGTCCAGGTGCGTTTCGACGCCCGCTCCTTGCCGCTGGAGCGCTGGATCAGGGCGATATGGTTCAGCATTACCTAGAGGCGCTCGCCCCGGCATTCCTGGTCGCGGCCTACTTCCTCATCTTCGCGCTGAACTGGCCTCGGCATCGCACGTGGACCCGGACAATCACCTGCGCGGTCGTGCTCGCCGTCGCCGTGCGCTACCTGCATTGGCGCCTGACGGACACCGTCCTGCCGATCGAACCTGACGAGGGCGCCCCCTATTGGTGGGCCTGGCTCCTATTCGTTGTCGAGCTCCTCGCCTTCACCGACATCCTGCTGTTCCTCGTCGCGATGAGCCGCTTCCGCGACCGCACCGCGGAAGCCGACCTCCTCGCGCAGGACTACTTCCGGCAGCCCGAGCGGGAGCTGCCCAGCGTGGACGTGTTCATTCCGACCTATAACGAGCCGATCGACGTGCTCGCGCGGAGCATCGTCGGCGCCCTGGCGCTCGACTACCCGCGGGAGAAGCTCAAGGTCTACGTGCTCGATGACGGCCGCCGGCACTGGCTGCGCGCCTTTTGCGAGGAGAAGGGCGCGATCCACGTCACCCGTCCCGACAATGCCCACGCCAAGGCCGGCAACATGAACAACGGCCTGAAGGTCTCGTCCGGCGACTTCATCGCCATCTTCGATGCCGATTTCGTACCCTATCGCCACTTCCTGCGACGAACTCTCCCCTTCTTCTCCGACCCGCAGACCGGGATCGTCCAGACCCCGCAGCACTTCTTCAACAGCGACCCTGTCCAGTCGAACCTCTCGCTCGAGCACGTCTGGCCCGACGAGCAGCGCCTGTTCTTCGACGAGATGGCAGCAAGCCGCGACGCCTGGGACGTGAGCTTCTGCTGCGGGTCGTGCTCGATCGCCCGGCGCGCGGCCGTGGACGCGATCGGCGGCTTTCCGACCGAGAGCATCACCGAGGACCTGCTGACCACGCTCGCGATGCTGAACAAGGGATACAAGACGCGCTACCTCAACGAGCGGCTCTCGATGGGGCTCGCGGCCGAAAACCTGAAGGGCTACTTCGTCCAGCGTGAGCGCTGGTGCCAGGGCGGGATCCAGACGCTCTTCTTGAGCAATGGCCCGCTGCAGGGCCCCGGCCTCACGCTGTTCCAGCGCATCATGTTCCTGCCGGTCTCATGGCTCGTGCAATACGTGGTCCGTCTCTCGATCCTGATCGTGCCTCCCGTTTATCTCCTCACGGGGATCCCGCCCCTCTACTTCACGAGCATTGAGGACATTCTCTCCTATCAGGTGCCAGTGCTGCTGGCATACTTCCTCCTGATGGCGTGGATCACGCCGACCCGCTACCTGCCCGTTGTCTCGAGCGCAGTCGGAACCTTCTCCACCTTCCGCATGCTGCCCACCGTCATCTCGTCTCTCATCCGCCCGTTCGGGCGGCCCTTCAAGGTGACGCCGAAGGGATCAGGCAACGAAGACAACCGTTTCGACGGCTACACCTTCGCCTGCTGCGCCGTCCTGATCGCGGCGACGGGACTGGGGCTTGTCATGAATATCGTCCCGGAATGGCGACGCATTCCGGAGGGCGAGTTCTCGATCGTGGCCGCCTGGTGGGGGGCCGTGAACATCTCCGTGCTCGTGATCGCATCGCTGATCTGCTTTGAAAAGGCGCGCCCGCTCCTCGACAGTTTTCGGGCCGATGAGCCGGTCGCACTGTCAGGCAACGGCAAGCTCACCACAGGGCGGCTTGTCCGCGCAGGCCTGGAGCGTGCCGTGATCGAGCTTCCGCACGGAACGGACACTGCACCGGAGATGACGGTCCACATGTCGGAGGTGGAGCCGTTCCCGGCAAGACCTCTCGAGACCACGCGCACGGGCCGGCGGCCAATCCTAAGGGTCGAGCTCGCCTTTTCGCTGAAGGGTGCCGCTCGCGACCAGATGATCGTCAAGCTCTACACTGGCGCGTACTCCCAAGACGTCATCGAGCTGGACAAGTCCGCCATCGCAGGCCGCCTGTGGCTGCGGGCATTCGGAGCACCAGGGCACGTTGCTTCGGAATAGTAGCGAGTTGGCATTGGCGCGGCTCGAGACGAGACCCGCACCCGGTCAGCATGGTGCTTCACCGCATCGCGCGCTCGTCACGGTGTAGCGTCAAGGCGCGGCTCGGAGCCGCACGATCACACCGGCGCTCGGAATCGTGCTCTGCGTGCTGTCGGACCGCCACCCAGCCGGTGACGGCCACGTTCAAGCGGACCGACCATTTATCCCTACGTTCTGGCGGGGTTTTTGGTAGCGGAAACCGTGAGCATGGCTTTCTTGTTGGCGACGTAACGGTGAAAGACGGCGCGCATCTTCGGAGACGGAGTAAACGTCGCTGCCAGCTTCGAGGCTTTCGCGCCTCCGGGCGGCATCTGCGTGACACGCAGTGCACGTGATCACAAAAACCAGCTTAGGGCGGCGCGGACCGGTGACTCCGCCAAGAGCCCACCGGCAAACTTCCCTCAAAACGGCCGCCTAAGCTCTCCGAGCGGGCCCGCTGAGGACCAACACTTGCAGGTGTGCCAAGCTTCAGCGTCGTGCGATGCCCCCACTCAAGGTCCGCTTCCAGGCAGGACGTCTAAGTCCGGTCTTGGCGCATCACTCAAATCGGGCAAACCCGGCTTCCCTGACTCCGACCGTGCGTGTTCAAAGCGATGGTCTCCGAACGGCCGTCACCGCACCAGCCAGCGGCTGACGAAGCGTTCAGCTCGCGCGTACTCCGCCAGCCCAGGGCCCGCATCCTCGCAGCGATCGAGGAAAGGCTCGCGATCCATCGAGAATTCCGTGTCCGAGATGAACCCCGTTACAAAGCAATGCTCGGCATATTCGCCGCGAATGCGGTTCCGAAGCTTGATAGCCGTACGAGCGAAGGCTGTCTCGAGCGATCGCCCCTTGAAATCCGCCATCCCGTAGTCGGCCAGATTCGTATCTACCGACACTAGTTCCCAGCGGTTGCCGAGCTGCTCGTCGTACCACGCCGCGAGAGGAGGATATTTCCGCGCCGCCTTGTCGGACCGGCCTTCCAGATAGTCCTTCATCTCCGCCCGGAGTAGGCCCTCGAAGGCTCTGGCCAAGGCACCGTTCTGCTGCTGCAGCTCCGCCTGCTTGCGAGCTCGGACCACCGCATCGTCCTTCTGCTTCTCCTCCTCAACCCGCCGATCATCCTCGACGCGTCTGCGACGGTCGGCTTGCTGCTGGCTTTCTTTTGTCCTCGCGTCCGCAACGGCCTTCTTTGCGCCCGCGATTTCCTCGGGGTCGATCCAGACGGAGAGATAACGGAACCCGATGCCGTCCCTTCGCATGGCCGTGACGAGATCCCGCAAATCACCGCTGCCGGCGTAGATGGCCCCGCACTGTCCACGCTTTGCCGCCAAGAACGCTGCGTCAGCTGACGTGGCCACGAACGTCGGGGGACCGTTCAGTTCGTTCGCCAAGCGCGCCGCTGTCGGTTTCAGAAGCAGCTCGTGAGCGTCCCGTTCGTCTCGGGGGAGAGCTTCGCAGACCACCCGCGACCCGTTCTCGATAACAACGATGGCGAAGCCCGGCCGTCCTTCCTTCTCCACGTCCGCTTCAACTTCGAGAACTTTGACGGCCTGCGCCTGCTCGGCCGCCTTCACCTCATCACCGGTTACCGTGAACATCGGCGCGAGCAGGCCGGAGTCCAAGGCGGACAGAAGCGTGACCACGTCCGCCGAGCGCTCCTTCAGAACCTGACTGCGAGTGACGACGACGAGATCGGTCGAGGCGAGTGCAGCGAGATTGCACCGTCCTAGCGGGAATGCGAGCGACTGCCCCCACTTCTGAAGGCGCACGTTCACGGCGCGCACGAATGGGCCCGACGGCGTGCCTCCGTTCGGCTGACACGCCGCTGTCCGACCCATCTCGAAGACCAGCTCACCCTTTATATTCTTGATGACGGACGGCGCACGGCCGCCATCGTTGTACAGCACGATGATCTCGTCGGGATCACCTTCGATAAGAAAACGGTTCTTCGGGGTTGTCGCTTTCGCAAGGGCAACGGCGTCGTCCAAGCCCGGCTTCAGATTGTCGAAGTCGAGTGCAAGGCGTCCGAGAACCGCCGGGTCCGACCCGCTTCGCCCGCTTCTCAGATCTTGCAGGAGCGTATCGACCCGAGATCGCGTGGACTCGGGCAGTGCCTGAGCGAGAGCAGCCTCGCTCGTCTTCTCGGCGGCGTCCAACTTCGTGTTCAGCTGCTCAAGTCGGACCCGCTGAGCCGCGGCTTCGTCCAGCCGGGCCTCTAGAGCCGAAAACCGATTGTGAAGCGACGCCAACGCCTCGGTCGCCGCTCCGCTCGGCGCCGTATCTACCGGCATGGTTGGTCCGGCAGCCGCACGGATTTTCAAACGCTCCGCCGTCGCGGCGGTCATAAGACCGTCTGCGGGAAGTGCCTCCGATGTTTGAAAGGCAGTGATGGCGGCTCGGGTCTTGGCGCCATAGACGCCGTCCAGAACAGCGTCGGACGTCAAATATCCCGCGGTTTGCAAGGCTTGCTCGAGCTGCAGGTGCTCTGTCCCGGGGCGAACCGCCTCATCACGACCCAGGCCGTGCGTTTCGGCGACCACCCTGGCGCGCCATTTGTCCCGCTGGGCTCGATACGCTCTCGCTACGCATGGCACTGCCGCCTTGACCGCGGCCGGAGTGACGGTCCCTGCGCCAGGCAGTCTGCACTCTCCGAGCACCCGACGAGTGTTCTCGACGGCCTCGCGTTTGAGTTCATCCCGCAGCTCAGGGCGCAGATGACGAAGCACGTAGTAGGGTTGGAAGAGTTCAACATCCAAGCGTGACAGGGCCTGATCCGAGCAGACCGCGATTTCAAGGGGAGCCTTGGCCTTTCCGCAGTCGAACGTGGGCGAGACCTTCTCGACGCGCCGAAGGGTCGAAGGCGGATCAGAAGGGATGACAGGCGGCTTCAACGCAGCCAGATATTGCGCGTTGAGACGCGACAGCTCCTGTTTCAGCTCAGTTGGACCGGCTTCGGCCTTTTTCTCGACGCGGGTTTTCAGGGCGGACAGTTTGTCGACCGCTGCCATACGCGCGAGTTCGAGCTGCTCCAGTTGTGCCAAGCGTTGCTGGTCCTGACGGAGTGCTTCCAGGGCCGCGTCGGACAGTCCGCTCGCATTGTTGGCGGCGAGGACGACGCGCTGAAGCAGACTCTGAGAATGTCCTCGAACTACTTCTGATCCTGAGGAACGATAGATCTCTAGGGAGCTCCGCAATTGCGACAGCTCCGTCTGCCTGACCGCGCCAGCGGCTCTGTCCGCCCTTTCGCGACGACCTTGTTCATTCTCCAAGTCGAACAGGGCAATCACGCCCCCATTGAAATGAACGTCGATCGCCGTCCTGGCATCCAAGTATTGCACTCGACCGTACGAGTCCTGTCGCCCGAACCGCTGATCGCACCAAGTCGGCCCCACGGAACCGGGTTCGTCGGCGGCGGTGCAGCGGTACCCGACCTTTAGAGCGCCCGGCTCGAACCGGCTGCACTCTCCTCGGACGCGCTGAATGCGCGGATCATCCGGCCCGACGCCGCCTTGAATCATTCGGCTGATGCTGTAGCCCTGCCTGCCAAGAGCCCGCTCCAAACAGTATCGTCTGAGTTCGGGCTGCCGGGACCAGGCCTCCTGCGCAGCTTGCGCTTGCGCGGCAGCGATCAGACCGCCGAACGCCCCCAGCAGGTCCCCCGCACCCTGGCCCAACGCTGCTGTGCTCAAACCACAGGCAACTGCCGCAACCGCAAACCTGGAGTAATCCGCCACTATCCGAGCCCCGCCCTTCCAGAGAAGGGAGAGCATTTCGCTTCCTGGTTGTCTACCCGTTCCCGCACCGACGACTAACGAAACTTCGCACGCGCTGACCCGGGTTGGGATTGCTTCTCACGCCGCGACGAGGCGCCGCCGGCGACTCCTCCCGCGGTCAGCGCTCAGGTGCGTCGCGGACGGCTCAGCATGCTAATTCAGGGGGCCTTGAAGGCGTGCTGAGGTCTGCTTTCCGGCATACGCGAAACGTCCGCTTCTGGCGCATCAGGATCTGCTTCCTGGTTCGGCTCCTTGAAGCGGACGCCGCTGCACCCCCACGTCCGCTCCGAGCTGTTCTGGCGACGCCTGTTCAGCACCGAAATCGAAGCGCGCAGCGGGTTAAGGCCCGCAGCGGCTTGGGCGCGGTCCCATCTTCCCGGGCCAGGAACGGATCTTGTTGAGGCACTCCAGCGTGCTTCCCCCATCAGACAAGATCCAGGCCCAGGGAGGGAGCGTCGAGCAAAGCTCAGGAGCCGCGCTACCTTACAACCAAGCGGCATTTCGAGGCCGACAGAGGCTGAAACGCCTCTTCCCCGGGTATCCTCTGCCTCACCTCGAAATAGTCCCACGGCTCCTTGACCTCCTCAGGCGCCTTCACCTGGACGAGATAAATATCGTAGACCATACGCCCGTCCGGGCGGATCTTTCCGTGTTCGGTGTAGATATCATTCACGGTTCCGGCCTTCATGCGGGAAACCACCTCACCAGCGGCATCGGTCTGTGCGGCGTGGACGGCCTTCAAGTAGGTGCTGACGGCCGAGTACGTGCCAGCATGGACGAAGTTCGGCATCTTGCCATGCCTCTCCATGAACCGACGGCTCCAGGCCCGAGTCTTATCGTTGAGGTTCCAGTAGAAGGGTTCGACCATGACCATGCCCTGCGTCGTTGCGGGCCCGAGCGCATGGACATCGGTGATGGTGCCCACGAGTGGAACAAGCGTCTGGCTCTTCGTGATTCCGAAGTCATTTGCGGCCTTGATCGCGTTGTGGAGGTCCGTGCCGGCATTCGCCAGACCGATCGCCCTCGCGCCAGAGCCCTGGGCCTGGAGGATGAATGAGGAGAAGTCGGTCGCGCTGATCGGGTGGTTGACGACGCCGACCACCTTCCCGCCGGACCGGGAAAGCGCTTGGCTCGTGCCTTCAACGAGAGACTTGCCCAGCACATAGTCGACGGCCAGGAAATACCACGTATCTAATCCCAACGTACTCACTATGCGTGCGTGCGCATTGGAATACGCGTAGGTGTCCCACGTGTAGCTGATCGTGTTGGGCGAGCATTGCTCGTTCGTGAGGCGGGTTGAACCTGCACCGGTCACCATGAGGACCTTGTCCTTCGATTCAGTGACCTGCGAAACGGCCAAGGCAACACCGGAATTTATCACGTCGGTTATCATATCGACGCCGGCCGTATCGTACCATTGCCTTGCGATGTTGGCGGCGATGTCGCTCTTGTTCTGATGGTCGGCTGATACGAGCTCAACCTTGAACGATGGCTTGCTCTCGGCGACGAAGTCTTCGATCGCCATCTGCGCGGCAATCACTGACCCCTTCCCGCTCAAATCTGAGAAGACTCCGCTCATGTCGGCCAGCACGCCGACCTTTACCGTCTCGTTGGAGATCTTCGCATCCTGCGCGCCCGCGGCGCTCGACAACACACAGGCCAGGAGCGCGGCGCGGGCGACGGAGCCCTTGTAACGAGTCATGTGGTTCCTCCCTCCGGATTATTGGTTCTACTGACGCCTAAGCTGCGGTCCGGCGTTGCTCGTTCGATTGCAGCCGGAGATCTTCCATCCATTTGCGGACGTCCGTCATCGTGGCCTCCGTCTCCGGCAGGAACGGAAACAAGGTGAAGACGTGGACGGAATCGACGACAATTCTACTTGTCACGCGGACGCCCGCCTTCGTCGCGCGCTCGATCAACCGGGTTGCATCACTCAGGAGCACCTCTCCCTCCGTGGCTGCGACGAACAGCGGCGGGAGGCCGGAGAGGTCGCCGAAAATCGGGGAGACGAGCGGATCGGTGGGTTCGTGGCCTTGGAAGTAGGATGCCCCCATGAAGGTCAGGAGGTCGCGGTGAGCGGCAGGGTCGCTGCCGTTCTCCTTGCGAAGGCTCTCGCCAGAAAGGGTCAGGTCAGCGAAGGGGGCTATTGCGAGGAGGCCGGCAGGTAGAGGATCCCCTGCCCCGCGCAGCGCTAAAGCAAGCCCGATTGCGAGACCGCCTCCCGACGACTCCCCGCTCAGGACGATCCGCTCCGAGGGGATTCCTACCGCGAGCAGCCCCCGATAGGCGTCGACCGCGTCGTCGAGCGCCGCAGGATAGGGGTGCTCAGGGGCAAGCCGGTAGTCGACCGTATAGCACGGCCCCCCAGCGGTTTTGGAAAGCCGGTGCGCATACTCGAGCGAGGACTCGGCGGATCCGATCAGGTAACCGCCTCCGTGAAAATGAAGGACGGTCATCCCTCCGGTTCCAGCAGAGTCTAGTCGGAACGCCGGCACGCCACCGAGTTCGACCCTGGCCGCCGCAACGCTATCGGGCAGCGGGAAGTTTGTTCTCAAAAAGCGGTCATAGGCCTCCCGTAGCCCGTCATGCCCTCTCGCCACATCCTCAGGTGTGAACGCGCGCTTCCACATCAAAAACGCGCGCTGGCTTTCTGGGCGATCGAGGCGCTTGCCCTCCCGGAGGCCGGTTACGCCGAGAACCTCTCCCGGCGGGTTCTCGACGGCTTTGACGACGTTGTAGTCCCAGGCGAGCCCCCAACTCGTCTCGGCAAGTGGGTCGATTCGGGCCATCCCCTTCCAGCGACCATTACGGTTTCGGATACGCTGCGGGTCCGACTCGTGCATCAGCTTCACGACTGCCCGTGCGCCGGCCTGGATGCGCGTTGTCCGGGGGATTCGGCGCTCTTGATACTCGACGAGCGCGCCAGGCACGTCGTCCTGCCGACGCGACAGTACTCTGGCGAGGGTCCATGCATCCTCGATGCTCTGTCCGGCTCCGGCGGCCAGGAACGGCACCATCGGATGCGCGGCATCACCCACCATGGTGATCCGCCCGGACGTCCAGTTATCGACCGGATCGCGGTAGAACATTCCGGTGATGAAGCTCGTTTCAATCTGCTCCATCATCATCCGGGCACGCGGTTCCATGCCGTCGAACGATCGCATGAGATCACCGATGTCGCCGCTGTCTGTCCAGGATTCGCGGTGTACTTCCGTCGCGGGGACGGATGCCAAGATGCTGTACAGCTGTTTCGGCCTCACCCAGTAGGTGATCAGCGTACGCCCTGGCCCGAACCAGTAATTTCCTCGCTCCTCGAGGTTCAGACCTTTCAGCTTCTCAGCCGGGATCAGCGAGCGCCACATCAGGATGTTTGCAAAATGCTTCTCCTCCTGGCCACGCAGGCACTCTCTGACTGCGGAATGGATTCCGTCCGCTCCCACCAGGACATCCGCCCGGAGCCTCTCTCCCGTGCTCAGCGTGACTTCGACCTGCTCGTCGGTCTGGGACAGCCCGACGACCTTTCTCCCGAACCGGATAACCCCTGCCGGCAGAGCTCCGGCCAGAATGTCTACGAGGTCAGCTCGATGAATGTTGTACATCGGCGCTCCGTAGCGCTGCGCCGCTTCCATCCCGAGCGGAGCCTGGTACAGCATGCGACCCGTGTAGAGGTCGCGGTAATCGTACGAGAGCGGCATCACGCCGACTGACCTGACCGCGTCTTCGAGGCCCAGTTCCCGCAGCACCACGCTCGCATTGCTCGCAATCTGAATGCCTGCCCCGATCTCCTTCAGCTCTGCCGCTTGTTCGAGGACAGTGACGTCCAGGCCGAAGTGTCGGCAGGCGATCGCCGCTGTGAGTCCCCCGATGCCCCCTCCTGCTATGAGCACGTGCATTCGTTCCTCCTAGCGCATATTAAGCGAACTGACTTATTAAGTTGCGCGACTTAATCCGTGAGGAGATTGCGATGTCAAGTCCCGTGGAGGCGATCACCAAGGGCGGCGACGACACGAAGAGCCAGCTGAAGGCGGCAGCGCAGGCTCTCTTCGCCAAATCCGGCGTCGATGCCGTAACCGTTCAGCAGATCGTGTCGGCCGCCGGACAGCGGAACAACGCCGCACTCCACTACCATTTCGGAACGAAGGACGAGCTCATCCGCCAGTTGCTTGTCGAGGGAGCACAGGATGTCGATGTTCGACGTCGTGGAATGCTTTCCGAAATGGAGCGACGGGGCGGGCCAGACTCGGTCCGTGAGGTGATGGAGGCCCTCGTGCTGCCAGTGATCGCTCTGGGGGAAGACCCGCGCCGGCGTGGCTATATCCGGCTCGTGGCGAACGTACAGATGACGAACCGCGAGCTCCTGCGTTCGGCTTTGGCTGATCGCTGGAACGAGGGCTATGTCCGGTGCCTGGCGCATCTTCGCCGGATGATCACCTCAGTTCCCCCGATGCTGCTCGAGCAACGCCTGTCTTTCTTGGGTATCTATTCGAATGCTGCGTTGTCAGCCCGTGATGCAGCGCTGGAACAGCAATCGAACGAGCCACATCGCCTTTGGGGGCGATCTTACACCGTCGACAACATGATCGATACTTTGGTCGCGATGCTCGCGGGCGATCCTTCGACGGAAAGCCTGAGGCAAGCAAACGGATCGACAAACACTTGAGTGTTCGATCTTTCTCGACGCCCAGCAGATACCGGATAGGCTTAAATTCTTCCTGCGCCGCTGAGGGTCGTTGCTGTGAATTCACTAACTGTCCGCTAGTCAGGGCCGCGCGCCTGCGGCCCCGCAGCGTGGGGAGCAGTTCGGCTGGCGCTCGTTTTTCTGGGGCGTCACCCCACTTGGCGTTCGTCATCATGGCGGCGCTTCGGCTCACCCTTCCTCACCGACCGGCGCCGGCGGGCGGAAATGCGGTCGCCGAGTTGCGCATCCTGACGCGAGGAAGGGTTCTCGGCGCACTGTCGCTGACCGTGGTTGCGTCGAGCGCAATGTTCACGGTCTTCACCTACACCGCACCGACCCTCCGGGAGGTAACTCACGCCTCCCTTACTTCGTCACGGCCATGCTGGTCACCTACGGCGGCGGCCTCACGTCGGGAACTGGTAGGTAGCAAGTTCGCCGACCGCTCCGTCGAACGCTGATCGTCACCTTTGCATCGCTCACTGCGGTGCTGGTCGCATTTGCGGCGCTCGTGCCGTTCGGGGTCCCCGTCGCGGCGCTAACGTTCCTATGGGGGATCGCGAGCTTCGCGCTTGTCCCACCGGTTCAGGTACGCGTGATGACGGCTGCCGCCGACGCGCCGAACCTTGCCTCGTCGGTCAACATCGGGGCGTTCAATCCCGGCAATGCATTTGGGGGCAGCTCTCGGCGGAGGCTCGATCGCACTGGATTTGGGGTACCTGGCGGTCACCTTGGCGGGAGCAGGCACCTCCGCGGTGGGCCTTACGGCAGTCCTACTCGCGACGCGAACGAACTCCCTACCCGCGAACAGAGCTCTGTCGCGCATGAGAGGTCGGCTTTCGGGAATGGCCTCGCCGTTCGCTCTTGGCGCCCCCCCCAGGTCATCGAGCATCCTCGACGGATCGCGCCCCGTGACATGGGAACCGACCAGCGTAGGCTAATACCCCAGCATTCCGCCTTTAGAGCACTGACCAGGATCCCACCCCATCGATACGGCGAGGACGCTTCTTTTTGCGCGTCTCTTGGAACCCTGGCTATATGATCGTGCTCGCGAGACGCGGCGAGCTGGACCAGACAGATGCGATCCTCCTCAGGGCGGCGGTCAATTGCGCGAAGTCCTCCACTGCCCCGAGGCTCACGCGCACAAAGGCCGGAGCTGACAGCGCAGCATCCACTTGGAAATTGCTCGACGGCGACACGCGCACGTTCTGCGCTTGCAGGTCGGCCACGATCTCGTCGAGCCGCCAGCCCTCCGGCACTGGAAGCCACAGATGGTAGCTCGGCTGCGTCGGGATAGCTGCGGGACCGAGGAGTTCGCGGGCGGCATCGAGTCTTCGACTGATTTCTTGCCGATGCGCCTCGACGCATCCATCCGCCTGTCCGTTCGCGGCCATCCGCGCGAATAGCTCGGCGAAGAAGGACGGGGCGGTCCAGTTCAACGAAACGAGTTTCTCGCGCAAGTCGCCCGACAGATGAGGTGGGCTGGCGAGCAGCCCTAGCCGCAGGCCGGGGCTGATGATTTTCGACACGCTGGTGAGATAGATCACCCTCTCCGGCGCAAGAGCCGCAAGCGTCTCCTCGGCATCGGCCGATAGCCGTCCAAGGATGTCATCCTCGACCAGGATGACATCCTTGGCGCGGCACACGGCGACGATCGCCCGTCGCCGTTCTGCACTCATCGTTGCCGTTGTCGGATTCTGGACGACGGAGGAGCAGATCACGACGCGAGCGCCGGTGCGCTCCAGTCCAGCCTCAAGCGCGTCTGGGCGCATGCCTTCGCAGTCGACATCCACGCCGGCCAGTGTCACGTGCGCCGCCGCCGCGAGCCGCCTAATACCAGTATAGGTCCATTGCTCAGACAGCACGGTGTCGCCCGGTCGGACCAGGGCCGCAAAGCAGGCCGCCAGTCCCTGCTGAGCACCATGCGTCAGAGAAATTTCCGTTGCTCCCGAGGCAGGCAGCCGGTCGCCGAACCATGCCGCCATTGCTCGACGGTGACGGTCGAGGCCGATCACCGGCTGATACCCGAACAGGTCCTCACCCGCGGAAAGGGACAGCTCGCGCAGCGCCGCCTCGATGAAGGGCTTCGCAACCCAGGCCGGAACGGTGTTGAGGCTCAGGTCGAGGCTGTCAGGGGCAACGATTGCCGCCGGCCCGAGAGCGCGCACGAAAGTGCCGCTTCCGGTGCGTGTCGAGATCAGGCCGCGTCGGCCCGCCTCGCCGAAGGCTCGTGTTACGGTTGCGATCGTCACTCCCAGGCGCGAGGCAATCTCCCGCTGCGGAGGAAGGCGGTCTCCCTCGCGCAGACGTCCAGATGCGATGTCCGCCTCCAGTTCGTCCACAAGAGCGAGGTATTTCGGCTTCCCCGACCCTGCGATCTGCGGTGTCCAACTCATGCTCGAATCCCGGTGAGGTCGCGGGCCAAGGGAACGCGTTCCTCTGGACGGATCCTAGCAGCCCAGTACAATCTCGTCTTGTTGGCCCGGCACCTGCATATGCGAAACCGGCTTGACAGCAAATTGTACTGCAATAAGATCTTATTGTAAGGCTACAATGAGCGGCCAAGGAGAGGTTCGATGGTAATGGTCAGCGCTTCGCCGCTGTCGTCGCAGCAGCCGGCCTACAAGCCAGGCCTGCCTCGGGAGCAAGTGGCTGAGCGGTTCGGCATAGAGCCTGCTGAGATCGCAAAGCTCGGCTCCGCCGAGAACCCGTTCGGTCCGTCGCCGAAGGCGCAGGCAGCCATCGAGACCGGCAAGACGAAGATCGACCTCTACCCGGAATGGTCCTCGCGCCTCCTAAGGGAAGCCATCGGTAAGCGTTTTGGCTTCGATCCGGAATGCGTCGCCTGCGGCGCAGGCGAAACGGAGGTCATCTCGCTTGTCATCCGGGCCTTCTCGCGGCCGGGTGATCCGATCCTCATGTATGAGCCCTGCTTTCCGATCTACCATATCTTTGCGGAGAACGAGGGCAGGGTTCCGGTTTATGTTCGGATGGGCCAGGACTTCGACCTGGTCGTGGACCAGTACATTGCGCGCCTGAACGAGACGAAGCCGAAGATCGCCTTCATCACGAACCCGCACAGCCCGAGTGGCAAGCTGATGGCGGAGGCCGACATCCGGCGGATCTGCGAGGCTGCCGGCGACGGCACGCTGATCGTCCTCGACGAAGCCTACATCCACTTCACGGAAACGCCCGGGGGCATCGAGCTCACGCGCGACCATCGCAACCTCATCGTGCTGAGGACCTTCTCTAAGGCCTTTGGTCTCGCGGGGCTTCGCCTCGGCTTCGGCATTGCGGCGAACAAGGATCTCATCACCCCGCTGATGAACCTGAAGCCGACTTGGAACCTCGGAGCGATGCAGACCGCGGGCGGCATCGCTGCAATCGAGGACGACGAACATGTCGCCCGGACCGTCAAGATGATTGTCGAGATGCGCGCCTATGTAACCGAGCAGCTCGCAGGCTTGAACAGCTTCCGGATGGTGCCCGGCTCTCGATCGAACTTCTTCCTCCTGGAGGTGGTGGACCAGTCGCTCAATTCCACGGACGTATTCCAGGGGCTGCTGAAGCGAGGCGTCATCGTGAAGGACGGATCGGATTCCTTCCGCGGGCTGGGAGACCGGTACCTGCGGGTGGATGTCAGCCTCAAGAAGAACATGGATCGGCTGGTCTGGGCCCTGAAAGACCTCTCGGCCGCCCAAGGTTGAGCTCGCCTGTGACAGAAGACGGGCACATCATCGGCATCGATGTCGGCGGCACCTTCACCGATGCCGTCGTCCTCGATGGCCGCGGCGAGCGTCTCCTGGCAGCGTTCAAGTTGCCCTCGACGCCCGACGATCCAGGGCGTGCCGTGATAGAGGCGGTTGATCGGATCGCTGCCGGCCATGCCGTGTCGGGCGCAATTGTCTGCCACGGCACGACCGTTGGAACGAACGCTCTAATCGAGCGCCGCGGGGCCCGAACCGCGCTCGTGGCCACGAAGGGGTTCGCCGACGTCATCGCCCTACGGCGTCAGGCGCGGCCCCGGCTTTATGATCTGGCCGTGGATGTCTCGGAGCCGCTGGTTCCCAAGGAGGCGCGCCTCGAAGCCCCGGAGAGGCTCACGCCGGACGGGACAGTGATCCAGCCGATCTCCGGCCTGGACGAGCTTGTGGCCGAGCTTCGCCGCATCGGTGCAGAATCAGTCGCGGTAAGTTTTCTCCACGCCTACGCGAACGCCGCTCACGAGCAGGCCGTCGTGGAAGCCATCAGCAAAGCGCTTCCGCACATCTACGTCACGCGCTCGAGTGATGTCTGCCCAGAATTTCGGGAGTATGAGCGCACTAGTACGGTTGTCGTGAACGCCTATATTGGACCTGCCGTAAGCCGGTACATGGCTCGGCTGGACAGGGCTCTCTCCACCCGAGGGGTGGAGCGCCTGATGGTGGTGAAGTCGAATGGCGGGCTGACCTCGCCGCAGAATGCGGGCCGCTACCCGGTCCATCTGATCGAATCGGGACCGGCAGCTGGGCTCTCGGCGGCCGCCGCCTATGCCCGTGCGGCAGGACGCCCAAACCTCATCGCCTTCGACATGGGCGGAACGACCGCCAAGGCCGGACTGATCCGGGACGGTGAGCCCGAGACGTCCGCCGAATTCTACGCCGACCGCCTCGTGGATGGACGGGACGTGGGCGGCTATGCGATCCGCTCCCCCATCCTGGATCTGGTCGAGATCGGCGCAGGCGGGGGATCGATCGCCCGCATTGACGAGGCGGGCATCCTGAAGGTCGGGCCGCAAAGCGCCGGCGCGACGCCGGGGCCTGCATGTTACGGCCGCAGCGGCAATCATCCGACCGTGACCGACGCGCACGCCGTCATCGGCACATTGACGGCCGAGCTCTTCGAGGGCACCGGCGTAGCCTTCGACCGCGCCCTCGCCGAGGAGGCGATCCGGCGTCACGTTGCCGAGCCTTATGGCTGGTCGCTCGCGCGCGCGGCCTATGCGATCATTGACATCGCCGTGGCCAACATGGCCGAGATGGTGCGGCTCGCAACGGTCCAGCGGGGCATCGATCCGCGCGGCTTCGCGATGCTGGCCTCCGGGGGCGCCGGCCCACTCCATGCCGCCCTCGTAGCGCGCGAGATCGGCGTCCCCGAGGTGATTGTGCCGCCCTATCCGGGCATGTTCAGCGCCTTGGGCGCGACACTGGGGCAGATCCGGCACGAGGTAGTCCAAACGCATCTCCGCGAGGTCCGCGATCTTGCGGCCGAGGAGGTTGACCGCGCGTTCGGAGAGCTAGTGACCCGCGCCCGCGCGCTCCTCGCAGACGAGCCGCCAGGCCTCGGCGAGCCGCGCTTCGACCGCTTCGTGGACGCCCGTTTCGCAGGCCAGCTGTTCGAGCTGAAGCTCGCCTTCGGCATGAAGACGATTACGCCACAGGCGATCGAGGACGCTTTCCGATCCGCCTACCGGTCAGAATACGGCTTCGATCTGCCCGAGGGCGTCGTTCAGGTCGTGGCGCTTCGGCTGCTCGCGACGCAGAACCTTGGGGCGGGAGCCGCGAGCCTTCTGGCCGAGCGGCTGCCCGTAACGCCCTGCGAGGGTGCGAGCCGGCGTATCGAGATCCTCGGGCGCGAGGGGGAGACCGAGGAGATCGCGTTCGTGGTCGCATCCGCGGCCAGCGGGAGCAGCATCAAGGGCCCGGCCATCGTATCCCACCAGGGATCGACCGTCTGGCTCCAGGCCGGTCAATCCGCAGTCGTCGGGGATGACGGCAGGCTGATCGTTGCGGCAGCAGGTCGAGCATGAACGACCAATCCCGCCTCACCCTGCTGGAGCGCGACCCCGTCACTTTCGAGGTGGTCCGCAGCGCTCTCTACTCTGCATGCGCGGAGATGAAGGCCGTCATCATGCGGACGTCCTTCTCGCCGCTGCTAAGCCTGTCAGCGGACCTTTCGTGCGCGCTGATGGACTATCAGGGCCGGATCGTCGCACAGGGCAACGACATCCCCGTCCACCTCGGCGCGGTCCCGTACACGATCAGGGCGGCCCTCGCACAGTTTCCGCTCGAGTCCTGGCGTGCGAGCGACGGCGTCCTCGTCAACGATCCCTATTCAGGCGGGACGCACCTCCCCGACATGTCGCTGATCTGCCCGATCTTCGCCGGGGGTAGTCGCCTCATGGGCTTCTCGCTCAGCCGGGTGCACTGGCCTGACGTCGGCGGCATTGCGCCGGGCAGCTCGAGCGTGAGTGATCACATCATCAAGGAAGGGTTGCGTGTCCCTCCGCTCCGGATCATCGAGGGCGGGCAGGTGCGGGCAGACATCCTGGCCCTCATCCTGGCAAACGTCAGGGTGCCGGAGGACCGGAAGGGGGATTTCAACGCCCAGATCGCAGGCGCGGAGCGCATGCGCTTGCGGGTGCTGGATCTCGTCGAGCGGTATGGTGCGGACACCGTCGCAGATGCGATGCGGGATACGCAGGCTTATTCCCGCCGCCTGATCGAAAGCCGGCTTGCGGCCGTGCCGGACGGCATTGTCGATCATGCCGAGCCGCTCGACGGCGACGGCGTCGGCGAGGCGACTGCCCCCATGATCCGCGTCCGCATCACGAAGCAGGGGAGCCGGTTCAAGGTCGATTTCAGCGGATCCGACCCCTGCGCCGCCGGTCCAATCAACGCGCCGATCGCCGTAACCGCCTCGGCCGTCTTCTATACGGTCCTCGCCTTCTGCGGGGGTGACATCCTGCCGAACGAGGGGGTTTACCAGCTCGCCGAGGTGGTGGCCCCAGAGGGCACCGTCGTGAATGCGCGCTATCCGGCCCCGGTGGTAGCCGCGAATACGGAAACCTCGAACCGGATTGTGGACGTCCTGCTGGCAGCGCTTGCCAAAGCCTATCCCGACAAAGTGCCGGGGGGCAGCTACGGATCGGCGTGCGTCTACACGCTCGGCGGCACCAACCCTGCATCCGGGCGCCCCTTCGTCCATTACGAGACTGTTGGCGGCGGAAGTGGCGCCCACCCGAGCCTCGATGGCGCCAGCGGCTTCCGGGTTCATATGGGCAATACCATGAACCTGCCGGTGGAGGCGGTCGAGGCGGCGCTGCCGGTGCGCTTCATCGCCTACGAGATCGCCTCCGGAAGCGGCGGCGCAGGCCGGCGGCAAGGCGGGGATGGCGTCCGAAAGGTCGTCGAGATCCTGACCGACGACGTTGCCGCGTCCATCCTCGGCGAAAGAACGAACACGTCCGCCCACGGCGTCGCCGGCGGTGCGCCCGGAGTCACCGCGCGCTTTAGGCTGGTCTCCGCCTCGGGCGAAACGCGTGAGCTTTCCGCCAAGAGCGGACCGCATCGAATGCGGCGTGGCGACAGGCTGGAGATGGTGACGGCAGGAGGCGGCGGCTGGGGCCGCCCCGGAGAAGGAGAAGGATCATGAATGTGATGTCGCCCATCCGGGCCGCCCGCGCCGACACAAGAAACCGGATCGCGCTGATCGTGCCCTCGTCGAACACCGTGATGGAGAATGACCTTCATCGCGGGCTCCCTCGCGACCTCTACACGATCCACACGGACCGGATGTATCTCATCGAGACCACCCGCGAGGCCGAAATCCGAATGATCGAGGATTTCGCGCCGCAGGCGGCGAGCGATCTCGGCACGCTCGGGCCCGACCTGCTTGTGTTCGGCTGCACCTCGGCCGGCTCCCTCTTCGGGCTGGATTACGATGCTTCGGTCTGCGCCAAGCTCGGGGAGCTTGCGGGGTGCGCATCCCAGGGAGTCGTATCGGCCGTCTCCGATGCGCTCGGGCGAGCCGGGGCGAAGCGCATCGCGGTGATCACGCCCTATAACGAGGATCTCACCCGGTCCGTCGCAAAGGCCGTGGAAATCGACGGTCGAGAAATCGTTGCGGCTCACGGGATGGGGATCACCGTCAACCAGGCGCTTGCCGACCCAACGCCCGAGGACATCGTCGCCTTCGCGCGTCGCTCGCTTCAGGGCGTCAGCTTCGACCTGCTGTTCGTGTCCTGCACCAACTACCGCGCGGTCGAGGCGAAGGTGGACCTAGAAACTGTGTTCCAGGTGCCGGTGGTCACGAGCAACAGCGCCGTCATTGAGGCCATCCGGCGGCGGTTCGAACCCATCCACTGAAGCCGCGCATCGCGGAGCCGATCCCTTCCTTGCCCAAGCCCACAGGAGAGAAAACGATGTTCCGCAACACTTCTCCATCCAGACGGCAGGTTCTCGCCGGGGGGGCGGCCGCAATCGGTGCGGGCCTCATCGGTGCCCCGGCTCTCGCCCAGGCGCCCAAGGCCCTGAAGTTCGCGCACGAGGCCCCTCAGACCGCCATCAAGGGCCAAACGGCCATCAAGTTCGCCGAACTCGTCGCACAGCACGGTAACGGTGCCCTCAAGGTCGACGTCTTCCCGGGCGCCCAGCTCGTCCCGACGACGGAGGAGATTCGCGCAGCGGTGCGGGGCCAGGTCGACGTAATCGCTCCGTTCACCAGCTATTTCGCGTCCCTCGATCCGGTCTGGGACATCTTCTACGAGCCCCTTATGCTGCCCTCGGCCGATGCCGCCATGACGGCATTCGGCGGCGATCTCGGTCAGCGCGTCCTAAAGACGCTCGACACCCGCGGCATGAATGGGATGGCGATCTGGTTCGACGGGCCGGTCTACATCTTCACCAACACCGAAGCGCTCACCGGGCCCGACAGCCTGAAGGGAAAGAAGATCCGCGTCTTCCCCTGCCAGCCGCTCGAGTCCTGGCTCAAGAAGGTCGGCGCGATCCCCGTCTCGATGCCGGCCACGGAAGTCTATCTCGCTCTGCAGCAAGGCGCACTGGACGGCGTGGTCAGCACACCGACTTACGCCGCACCGGCCAGGTGGTACGAGGTCCTAAAGAGCCAGACGCGGGTGCTCATGGGCTTCGGCGGCTACGGAGTCGCCATCGGCAAGCGCAGCTGGGACGGGCTCTCCGCCGAGCAGAAGAGCATTGTCGAGCGCGCCATGAAGGACGCGACGGTTTGGAATCACGAGCAGGCCAAAAGCAATCTTGCCGCCAGCGAGAAGATCCTCGCCAGCAACGGCATGAAGCTGAACGACCCGCAGCCCGACCTCCTCGCGGCTTGGGCGAGGGAGGCCGAAAAGGTCTACGAAGAGCAGAACCCGCAATTGCGCGAACTGATCTCGACCTTCCGGAAGGCCTGACGTGACGGCCCCGGCCACCGGCGTGTCGGCGCCCCGCTTGCCCGCTGCGGCGGGCGGGAGCACCTTGTGGCGGCTTCTCGCCGGGATCGGCCGGGTCCGCGACGTTGCCGAGCGTGTCCTTGCGGGCACGCTCATCTTTCTCGCCGTCGCGCTTATGACGGTGGAGATCCTGCTCCGCAACGTCTTCGGGACCTCGATCGTCGGTGTCGAACAGATCGGCGTCTTCCTGATCGCCTGGAGCGTGTTCCTCGGCGCCGCCTTCGGGGTCGCCCGGAACATCCACGTCCGGGTCGACGTGCTCCAGATGATGATGCCGCGCCCGATCCGGCTCGTCTGCGAAATCGTCGGGTGGTCGGGAGCCCTGATCTTCTCGCTCGCTCTCGCCTGGTCCGGATACAAGCTCGTCGAAGAAACGCAGATGCTCGGCGACACGACGGTCGGGCTGATGCGGATTCCGATGTGGATCCCGCAGATGATCATGCCGATCGCGGGCGTCCTGATCTCGCTCAGGATCATCGAGCGGCTGGTGCTGACGATCCGGCGCCGCGAGACCGTCGCGGCCGATCCCAACGAGCTCTCCTTCTGAGACCCCGATGTTCCCACTCGCTTTCACGGCTTTTGGTTTCCTCGCGCTCGGGGCGCCTGTGGCATTCGCGTTGGGTATGGCGGGGCTCGCCTACCTGGTCCTGAGCGCGGCGGACCCCGCAACGCTCGCGTCGCAGATGTTCTCGACCCTGAACACCGCGACGCTGATGACGATCCCGTTCTTCGTCCTCTCGGCGGAGGTGCTGAGCCGCTGCGGCGCGACCCGCCACCTCGTAGATCTTTTCTCGGCCCTGATCGGCCACTATCGCGGCGGCCTTCCCGTCGTGGCGGTGATTTCCTGCGCCTTCTTCTCGGCCATCTGCGGCTCTTCCACGGCGACGGCGGCGGCCGTCGGGGTCGTTCTCATCCCCGAACTCATCAGCCGGGGCTACGACAAGCGCTTCGCCGTGGGGCTGGTCGCCACCGCGGGCGGCCTCGGGATTCTGATCCCGCCCTCCATCCCGCTCATCCTCTACGGCCTTCTCACCGACACCTCCGTGGGCGCACTGTTTCAGGCCGCCATGCTGCCCGGCCTGACCCTGGCGGTGTTGCTGGGCCTCGTGGCCTACGTGATCGGACGCCGGCAATCCGTGCCGCTCCCGCCGAAGGCCAGTGCGGCCGAGAGGCTCGCAGCCCTAAAGAAGGCGTCCGGCATCCTCCTCATGCCCGCCATCGTCCTGGGAGGGCTCTATCTCGGTATCTTCACGCCGACTGAAGCCTCAGCGATCGCCGCCTCATACTCGATCATCCTGGCCGTCACGGTGTACCGGACCAAGCTGTCCGACCTTCTGAACATGCTGATCGCGTCCGCAGCGACGGCCTCCCTGATCATGTTGATCCTGGTGGCCGCCAATCTCGTCGGCTACGCGCTGACCAACGAGCGCGTCCCGCACCTCGCCTTCGAGTGGGTCCGATCGTTCGAGGTCAACAAGTACCTCTTCATGATTGCTTTGATGGGCGTCTACATCGTCGCCGGGATGTTCCTTGAGATCATCTCGATCATCCTGATCACCGTGCCGATCCTCCTGCCGATCCTTGTGGCCATGGACGTGAACCTGATCGGCTTTGCGATCCTGCTCGTCGTGAACATGGAACTGGCGGTGATCTCCCCGCCGATCGGGCTCAACCTGTTCGTGATCAGTGGGATCAGCCGCGTCCCGGTCGTCGACGTGTTTCGCGGCACGCTGCCCTTCGCGTGCGTGCTGCTCGTCATGCTCGTGGCGATGATCTTCATCCCGGGCTTCATTTTTCGATAAAAGCCCTGACCTGGTGCGGCACATGAAGCTCGACATCCGCCGAACGCTGCTCGTCAGCGACGAGCGCCCGCAACTCGCAGGCCGGCCCGCTGAAACGCCGCTTCTCAAGATCGCGATCGTGACCGTCGTCGCCAACCCCTTCGTAGACCGCTACGTGGAGGACCTCTCGCCCTTGATCGTGGCAAGCGTGGAGATCGGGCGGATGATGGCCGAGCGTGCGATCGATGCGCTCGCAGGCGCTCCGGTGCAGAGCTACGGAAAGGCTGGTCTGGTGGGCCTGCGCGGCGAGCAGGAGCACGCGAATGCGCTTCTGACGACCGCCTTCGCGAACCCGATCCGGGATGCGATCGGCGGCGGCAACGCCTGGATATCCTCTATGACGAAGGTGGCACCGCCCGGCGCGTTAATCGACGTTCCCATGAACCACAAGGAAGACGTGTACGTCCGGTCGCACTATGACGGGATGTCTCTCGCCATCCCCGAATTGCCCATGCCGGACGAGATCGCGTTGATCATCTGCCTCGCCAACCGGGGGCGGCTGAATGCTCGCGTCGGCGGGATGACGCACGACGAGGCGACGGCCAAGGTGAGGGCGTGAAGACCGCGATCGTCAATATTGGCACTGTCCTCACCGGAGACCTGGAGAGACCGGTCGCCGATGCCGATTCCGTCCTTATGGCGGACGGGGTGATCCGTGAGATCGGAACGGCCTCGTCCACTGCGGTCGCGGCCTGCGATGTCGTCATCGACGCGGGCGGCGCGACCGTGATGCCGGGCCTGATCGATTCACACGTCCACATCACCTTCGGAGATTTCACGCCGCGGCAGAACACGGTCGGATACCTCGAAAGCTATACGCATGGCGGCGTGACGACGTCCATCACGGCGTCCGAGGTCCATGTCCCGGGACGCCCAAAAGACCCGGCCGGTGTCAAAGCACTCGCGGTCGCGGCGGCCAAGTGCTTCGAGACCTACCGCCCAGGCGGCATGAGGGTGCATGCGGGCGCGATCATCCTGGAGCCCGGTTTGACGCCCGCCGACCTGACCGAGGTGGCGGGCCAGGGCGTGTGGCTTGCCAAAGCCGGCTTCGGAGCGTTTGCGAGCCCCTTCGACTACGCGGAGCTGATCACGGCCGCCAAGGCCGCCGGGATGATTACGCTCGTCCACACGGGCGCCGCCAGCATCCCCGGATCGTCCGGCATCTGGGGCAAGCACCTGAAGGCGTTGCAGCCGCACGTGTCCTTCCACGTCAATGGCGGGCCGGTGGCGATCCCGGACGAGGATTTTCCGATGCTCGTCGGCGAGACGGAGATCGCCCTGCAGCTCTGCACGGCTGGAAACCTCCGCACCGCTCTTCTCGTGGCGCGTCTGGCGGACGATGCGGGCGCGTTCGGCCGCGTGCTCGTCGCCACCGACACCCCGACCGGAAGCGGAATAATGCCGCTGGGCATGCTCTACACGATCTCCCACCTCGCGAGCCTGGGCGGGATCGAGCCGGAGCGTGCAGTCGCGGCCGCGACCGGGAACAACGCCCGGGTATACGGCCTAAACAGTGGCATCGTGCAGGAAGGCCGCGACGCCGACCTCATCATCGTAGACGCTTGCCAGGGCGGCTCCCAGGCCGACGCTTGCTCCGCACTGCGAAACGGCGACATCCCGGGGGTAGGAGCGGTTATCACCGCAGGCGTCCCGCGTTTCGTTGGCCGGAGCCGGAACACGCCACCCACGATCAAGACGATCTCCGTCGCGAGCTCGAATGTTCCCCAGATGTTTTCTGGCGCCGCTCACTGACGGGAATCTGAGAGCACTCTTTTCGGAAGGCAATTTTCTGCCCGCCTCACGATGAAAGCGCGGGCTGGATTCCACTTTGGAAAGCGCGGCGGCGGACCGCAAAAGCAGGCTGAGCACGGAAAATCTAATCACCATCACGTCTGCGCGACCGTAACGTGACAATGCCGTGGCGCGACTACAATGGGCCGCTCTCCCCGCCCGTGTCGGAAGCACACTCCGAGAGCGAGCGGACGAGAGAGGTTTTGACGCTCCCGACATGGTCGCGCATCAGCATCTCGGCGCGCCAAGGCTCGCCCGCGACGATAGCCTCGAAAATGCGGTGGTGATCGTCGTGACGACGGCGCACATCACGCTGCTCGAAGGCGACGACGTTGCGCGGGGATGATATTGGAACCTGCTGGCACAGCCGGATAATGTCGGCGAGGAGCCGCGACCCCGCCTCTGCGTGGATCGTCTCATGGAACGCTGCGTTGATCGCGCCGTAGCTCGACCGGTGCTCCTCGCCGAAGCTCGCCTCTGATACGAGCGCGTCGCCTTCGTGCAACGCGCGCTCGAGTTGCTGCCGAGCCTTCTCGCCAAGACCCTGCTCCGCCACGAGCCGAGCCGCAAGACCCTCCAGGACAGCCCGAACCTCGTAGGCGTTCACGACCTCGGTCACGGGAAAGGCCCGCACCGTGTAGCCGCGGTTCGGCGCGTAATCGAGGAGTCCTTCCGAAGCGAGAGCCTGTAGAGCGGCCCGGATGGGCGTGCGCGAGACGCTTAACCGTTCGGTGAGCCTGATCTCGTGCAAGCGCTGCCCCGGCCGGAACTCACCCCCGAGGACTGCGCTGCGAAGCGTCTCGACGACCGAGGCGCTCCGGGTCGGGGGATGGTTCGGGGCTTCGGCGGGGACGGCACTCATTCGAAGCAACCTAATGGGCCAAAAGTATACATTACCAGCCCGTCGCGCCACTGCGCCCCAATGTTAGCCTAATCTTTTCGAGGCGCTAGCCTGAAATTCCGGCACACCATGCCTGCCCGTTCCGCAAAAATGTATACATTGTGTTTGACACGCACCGGCGTCCCCGACAACACTCTGCCTCGACAACAAAGGGGTTCGGAAACGGCATGCGCGAGGCGGGGCTGGCCGACGACACGATCGAGCAGATCACGCTGGATCGTGGCCCCCATTACGAGCCGTATGGCTGGCATCATTGGCCGGAGCATCCCTGGTTCGCTTATCAATTCCGACGCGGCCTCGGCGAGACGCAGGAGGGCGGGGGCGCCGTCAGCGAGGTTTTCCAGACTGCCTCGCGCATAATCCCCGGCGACCTGGAGAGCTGGCATGCCGAGTGGCTGGAGGTCGGCCACCGGAACTGGAACCGCGGCCTGGCCGAAGAAGCGACCGGCCATGTCCGGACAGCCATGAACTGCTTTCTCCGGGCCGCCGACTATTATCGCCAGGCAGAGTTCTTCCTGGAGCCCGACGATCCGCGGCGCCTGCAAACCTTCGAGCGGATGGAGGCGTGCAGCCATCGCTACCTTGGCTACCTCAACCCTCCGGGTGAAGTCGTCGACATCCCCTACGAAGACGGAAAACCGATCTGCGGCTACTTCGTACGCGCGCCCTTTCCGGGGAACAGGCTGCCCGTCCTCATCTGCATGGGCGGACTGGATTCCATCAAGGACGAAATGTGGTTCATGCAGGCGCGTGGCTGCCTGCAACGGGGCATCTCCGTGCTGATGATCGACGGGCCCGGCCAAGGCGGAACGCTCCGCCGACATAAGGTCGTGTCACGTCCCGACACGGAAGTGCCAGTTGGCGCTTGCATCGACTGGCTCGTCAAGCGGGGAGACGTCGATCCTGAGCGGATCGCCGTCTGCGGCTCCTCCATGGGCGGTTACTACGCGGCCCGCGCTGGCTGCTACGAACATCGCCTTGCCGCTGCGATCTCGCATGGTGCCATCTACGATGTGCACGAGATGTGGGGGCAGAAGGGCGAGGATTTCGGCCTCGCAATGCACATCAAATGGGTCATGGGCGCGTCCTCAATGGCGGAGGCGCACGGAATCATGAAGGCATTTACGCTTGAGGGTCATCTCGACCACATGAAATGTCCCTTCCTGATCGTGCATGGTGGGCACGACGTGCTGACCGTCGCGCAAGCGAGCCGCGCTCATGACTATGCCAAGTCGAAAGGCGTCGACGTGACGCTCCGTATTGTTGAGCCGGAGGAGACCGGCGCGGAGCATTGCCAGCACGACAACCCGACCATCGGCCAGGAGCTCATCGCGGATTGGCTGGCCGACCGGTTCGGCATCGACCAACGAGCGCTCCTGCGCACCGGCTGGAACCCGCTGATCTAGGAGACGACCATGAACCTCGGCGTGGACAAGCCAAAGGCCGCCATCGTGGCGATCGACCTGCATCGCGGCCATCTCGACATGGAGGTCGCGACAATGCCGACCTCGCCGGAGGTGGCCAGCCGGGTCATTGCGGCCAACAAGCGCCTGTTCACTTGGGCACGCTCGGTCGGCATCCCGGTCGTGCACCTGCTGACGCAGTACCGCGATGTGCAGGAGATCGCATCGAACCCATTCTGGCGCACCCGCGCCGAGGATCCCAAAGCCACTCGCAAGAACGTTCTGCGCCACAACATCCAGGGCATGCCGGGCGTCACCATCATGCCCGCGCTCTACGACCCAACCCGTGATCTCGTGGTCGACACCAAGAAGCGCTACGATTGCTTCCTCGGGACGGATCTCGACTTCACGCTGCGTGCGCACGGCATCAACACGCTGCTGATAACAGGCGTAAACACCAATTCCTGCGTGCTCGCGACGACTACCGCCGCCAACGTGCGGGACTACTCGCCGGTCATCGTGGAAGATTGCGTGGAGACGATGGACGGCCCTGCTCTGCATGAGGCGGGGCTTCTCTGCATCAAGACGGCGTTTGGCTTCGTGCTGGACACGGACGCCATCATAAAGCTCGGCGTCTTCGGGACGGCCACCGACGCCCAAGCCGCGTAACCGGTCCACACATGCGCGCCAAAAGCCAGCGATGAACACTCCCATGCAGCCGCGCGAGCGGAGCAGCTACTCCGCCATCGTCGACCGTCCGGCGATGAAGCTGCCTGACGGGGCCAGGCTCATCGTCTGGAGCATCGTGAACCTCGAGGTGTGGGACATCGCCAAGCCGATGGCGCGGCAGGTGATACCGGCCCCGACCGGGGCGGCGCTGCTGCCGGACGTGCCGAACTGGAGCTGGCACGAATACGGGATGCGAGTGGGCGTGTGGCGCCTCTTCGACCTCTACAAGACGCGCCACATCACGCCCACGCTGTCGCTCAATGCACGCGTCTGCGAGGATTATCCGCGGGTCGCTCAGCAGGCGAAGGATGCAGGCTGGGAGTTCATGGGCCACGCCTATGAGCAGGGGCCGATCCACAAAGAGCCCGACCAGGAGGCCATGATCAAGCGGTCCCTGGACGTGATCGAGAACTTCACCGGCGAGAGGCCGGTCGGCTGGCTTGGCCCCGGCCTGACGCAGACGCTCGATACGCCGGACCATCTTGCCGCGGCCGGCATCCGATATATCGGCGACTGGGTCTACGACGACGAGCCGACCAGAATTCGTACCGCGAACGGACCGCTCGTGATGCTCCCCTACACGGTCGAGCTCAACGACATCCCCATGATGATGGTGCAGCATCACGAAAGCGACCACTTCAAGAAGCGCGCGATCGATCAGTTCGACCGGCTTTATCAGGAGAGCTCCGATCGTCCGAAGATCTTGTCGCTTGCCGTCCACCCCTACATCTCGGGCCAGCCGTTCCGCATCAAGTATCTCGAGCAGCTCTACGACTACCTTTCAGAGCACGAGGGTGTCGTGCATTGGACCGGCCAGCAGATACTCAAGTGGTACAACGACCAGACAGCCGAGATGCAGGGCGCATGAACACGTTGTCCGCTCTCCCAGTCGTGCCGGCGCCGACGCTCGCAATCGCGGGATCGGCCGAGCGATTTCCCGTGCGTCGCATCTATTGCGTCGGCCGCAACTACGTCGAGCACATCCGCGAGATGAAGGAGGGAGAGGAACGCGATCCACCGTTCTTCTTCCAGAAGCCCAGCGATGCCGTCGTGCCCGGCGGCGCGACGATCCCCTATCCTCCTGACACCGACGACTTCCAGTTCGAGATCGAGCTGGTCGTCGCGATCGGCACCAGGGGACGCAATATCGCCAAAACGGCGGCGCTCGGGCATGTCTTCGGCTACGCGGTCGGCATCGACCTCACGCGGCGCGACCAGCAGCGCGACATGCGATCCAAGATGCTCCCCTGGGAGCGCGGCAAGGCCTTCGACGCATCCGCTCCCTGCGGGCCGATCCATCTCGTCTCCGCCATCGGCCACCCTGCTTCGGGCGCCATTACGCTCGCCGTGAACGGCACCGAGAAGCAGCGCGGCGACATCGCGGAGATGATCTGGAACGTCCCGGAGATCATCGCGAACCTCTCGACATCCTATGCGCTGGCCCCGGGCGACCTCATCATGACCGGAACGCCCGCCGGCGTCGGGCCTGTCCTGCCGGGCGACCGCATTCACGGCCGCGTCGAAGGCGTCGGCGAACTCACCATCACCATCGGACCACGCGAGTCCTGACATGTTGCCCACCGAACGCCTTGCCTATTCCGCGATAACCGAGCGCCCTCCCCTCAAGCTCCCGAACGGCGCTCGCACGGTCGTCTGGGTCATCGTCAATATCGAGGAATGGGACCCGAAGGAGACGATGCCGCGCACGGTGCTAACGCCCCCGGCCGGCGGCTCGCCCATGCCGGACATCCCGAACTGGGCCTGGCACGAATACGGCAACCGCGTCGGCTTCTGGCGCATGCTCGACGTCTTCGACCGGCACGCGATCCCGGCCGCTTTGGCGATCAACGGCAAGGCGATCCAGACCTACGAGCCCATCGCGCGTGCCGCGCTGGACCGCAACTGGGAGTTCATCGGTCACGGCTTCGGCCAGAAGAACATGCAGAAGGTGCCGGACGAGCGCGAGGATATCCGCAAGACCAAGGATGCCATCCGGGCCTTCACGGGCCGCGATCCTCGCGGCTGGCTTGGGCCCGGCCTAACCGAGACCTGGGAGACACCGGACATCCTGGTCGAGGAAGGCTTCGAGTATGTCTGCGATTGGGTGCTGGACGACGAGCCGGTGGTCCTCAAGACGCGCACGAAGCCGATCGTGAACGTTCCCTACACGCAGGAGTGCAATGACGTCGCCATGATGCTGATCCAGCATCACAAGGCGACCGAATACTACGATCGCGCCATCGACCAGTTCGACCAGCTCTATGCCGATTCCGAGCGCTCGGCGCGCGTAATGGCACTCGTCGTGCATCCCTACATCATGGGCGCGCCTCACCGGCTGAAGCATTTCGGTAGGATCTTCGATCACATCAGGAAGCACGACGATGTGGTCTTCTGGACGGGCGAGACGATCCTCGACTGGTACCTCTCCGAGCGCCCGAACGCGCTCGCGGGCGCCTGACGGCCGTCCGGTCATGCCTCGCTGGATCATCAACGGCATTAGCGCTGCGGGCGTAGTTCGCGATCTGGCGCAGGCGGCTTCTGGTGTCGGGATTGCCGCAAGAGGCAGCATCTGATGGGCGTCAACCTGTTTCAGATCCTGAACGGGCTGACCTTCGCGGCGCTCCTGTTCATCGTGGCCTCGGGGTTCACGCTGATCTTTGGCCTCCTACGCATCGTCAACTTGGCCCATGGTGCGCTCTACCTGTTCGGCGGCCTGGTCGGCTACACGATCGCAAGCCGCACAGGCAGCTTCGTCCTCGGCGCCCTCTCGGCGATGGTCTTCGTGGCGGCGCTCGGCGTCGTGCTCGACCAGGGACTTCTCCGCTTCGTGCGAGGCGTCGAGCTCAGGCAGGTGCTGCTGACCCTCGGCGTCGCCTTTGTGCTGAACGACATCGGGCTCGTGATCTGGGGCGGCGACACTTACACGATGCCCGTCCCGGAGGTTCTGCGCGGGGCAACACGGCTCGGGACGATCTTTTACCCGAAGTACCGCCTCTTCGTGCTCGCCCTCGGCGTCGTCATCTTCATCTTACTCTGGCTTCTTCTCAACAAGACGCGCCTCGGCGCCCTCATCCGCGCCGGCGTGGATGACCCCGAGATGGTCGAGGCAATGGGAATCAACATCCGCCGCGTTTTCCTCGGCACCTTCATGCTCGGCTCGGCGCTGGCTGGTCTTGGCGGTGCGGTGGGCGGCGCCTTCCTCACGTTGTATCCGAGCGCAGATGCCGAGATCCTCGTGTTCTCGCTTGCGGTCGTGATCATTGGGGGGCGGGGCAGCCTCGCCGGAGCCGCCGTCGGCGCGCTCCTCGTCGGCCTCCTCAACTCGATCGGGCAGGTGCTCTTCCCTGAACTCGCCTATTTCGTGATCTTCGGCCCCATGGCGCTCATCCTGGCATTCCGTCCTCTTGGCCTCTTTGGGAAGACCGCCTGATGTCCGCCCCCCTCGCCTCGGCGCTCCCGCCGCTGGAGCGCTCGGTATCCCTCTCGCGGCTGGTCCCCCTGCTTGCTATAGCCGCGGCGTGCCTCGTGGCCCTGCCGCTCGTTCTGCCGGGCTACCAGGTCTCCATCGCGACGCAGATCCTGATCTTCAGCGTGCTGGCGATGGCGATCGACATCCTGGCCGGCTTCGCGGGCCGCACGCCGCTCGGACATGGGGCGATCTTCGGGATCTCCACGTATGTCGTTATCTACTGGACGGCCAATCTCGGTGGCCCGCTCTGGGCGGGGGTGCTCCTCGGATTAGCAGCGGCAACCTTTCTCGCGGCCGTCTTTGCCCTGCTCGCGATCCGGACATCGGGAGTCTACTTCCTCCTGCTCACGCTCGCGCTCGGAATGATCGTCTGGGGCGTATGCCTGCGCTGGACGAGCGTGACCGGCGGTGAGAACGGGCTGCGCGGGATCGGGCGCCCCGCAATCTTCGCCGACCACGTGAGCTTCTACTACGTCGTCCTCGCGGTCGTAGGCGTCGCGACGATAGCGCTCTGGCGTTTCGTGCACTCACCCTTCGGGCTCACGTTGCGCGGCATCCGCGACAGCGAAAGCCGCATGAGGTCGCTCGGGTACAATGTGCCGCTGCACCTCTTCATCGCCTTCGTGGTGTCAGGGTTTTTCGCCGGCATCGCGGGTGCGCTCTACGCCTTGTTCAACGACTTCGTGAGCCCCTCGACGGTGCAACTCTCGCAGTCGGTAGCCGGGCTCTTGATGGCGATCACCGGCGGCGTCGGGACCCTGCTCGGCTCGTTTGTCGGCGCGACCGCCATCATTCTCCTTGAGAATGTCGTCAGCATCTTCACGTCCCGTTGGCAGACCGTCCTCGGCCTGACCTTCATCGTGATCATGATCTTCGCGCCGGAAGGGATCGTCGGGCGCGCGCGGATCCTGCTCGCGCGGCGTCGCCGCTCCACCAACCCTTGAAGGAGAGAGTTCACATGGACCGCAGAGGCTTTCTCAAGACCGGCCTGACATTGGCTGCCGGCGCCACGACGCTCTCGACACCATGGGTTGCGCGCGCGCAATCCGCCCCGATCCGTATCGGCCTGATGGCGCCGCTCACGGGCGTAGTCGCCGCTGGGGGACGGGAGATCGTGGACGGCTTCACGATGTTCTGGGAGAGCGTCGGCATGGAGGTGGGCGGCCGGAAGGTCGAGCTCACGGTCGAGGACGACGCTTCGAACCCCGATACCGCACTCCAGAAGGCACGCCGCCTCGTCGAGCAGGCCAAGGCCGATATGCTCTTCGGAAACCTGCTTGCGAATACCGGCCTTGCTGTCGCGAATTACGTCAAGGGCAATGGCACGCCTTATTTCATTCCGGTGATCGCAGCGGACGATCTCACGCAGCGCTCTCGCCTGAAGAATGTGATCCGCGCCGGTGGTTACTCGGCAAGCCAGTTCTCGCGCCCGCTCGCCGATTGGGCGTTGAAGCAGGGCTACAAGAAAGTGGCGATGATCAGCCAGGACTACACGTTCGGGCATGAGCAGTGCGGCGGTTTTGCCCAGACATTCACCGAAGGTGGCGGAAGCATCATCGGCCAGTTCTGGCACCCGCTGAACACCTCCGATTTCAGCCCTTATCTAGGCCAAGTCGCCAGCCTCAATCCGGATGCCGTCTTCGCGATGGAAACGGGCGCGGATTCGACGCGTCTCATCCAGCAATATGCGAGCTTCGGCCTGAAGGGTCAGATCCCGCTCCTCGGCTCGCAGAACGCGGCCGACCAGTCGGTCATTCGGACCATGGGGGCGGAATGCGAGGGCATGGTCACCACCGCTCATTTCTGCGAGGGCGCAGACCTTCCCGCCACCCAGGCCTTCGTGAAGGCCTACTCCGCGAAGTACAACAAGATCCCGTCGCTCTACGCCTTCTCGCATTATGTGGGCGCGATGTGGGTCGCCAAGGCGATGGCCGCCGTGGGTGGCAAGGTCGAGGAACGCGATGCCTTTCTGGACACGGTGCTGAAGACCGACCTGCCGGAGAGCCCGCTCGGCAAGCCGGTGCGCTTCGACGAGTTCGGCAACCCGATCTACGACGTCTTCGTCCGCAAAGTCGTCAAGAATGCCGAGGGCAAGTTCTGGAACGTGCCTGTCGAGACCTATTCGCAGGTCTCGCAGTTCTGGAAATACGACCCGGCGACCTACATGAAGCAGCCGCCCTACTCGCGTGACTTCCAGGGCGTCAAGAAGGGCTGATCCGATACGGCCAGGATAGGAACCGACGCGGTGGCGGACGCGCTTCTCAGGCTGGACGATGTCGGCGTGCGCTTCGGCGGCCTCCGGGCCGTCGACGGCATCTCCCTCGACGTCAAGCGCGGCGAGCGCCGCGCTGTCATCGGACCGAACGGTGCCGGCAAGACGACCCTCTTCAACGCCGTGACAGGCGTCGTGAAGGCAACGTCCGGCCGGATCACCTTCGAAGGCCGTGACGTGACGCGCCTGCCGCCGCATCGCCGGGCCGGACTCGGGATGAGCCGTACCTTCCAGATCACGAACCTGTTCCCGAGCCTCACGGTTCGGCAGAACATGGAGATCGCGATCCGTGGCCTTGGGCCCCGGAAGTTCTCGCTGTTCGGCTCGACGGCGTTCACGCCGGAGGAACGGGAGCGGGCGGAGCGCTCGCTGGGGTTGTCGCGGCTCGTCGGCCGCGCCGAGACACTCGTCCGCGAGTTGTCCTACGGGGAGCAGCGGCAGCTCGAAATGGCGATGACGCTTGCCACCAACCCCCGGCTCCTCCTCCTTGACGAGCCGGCGGCGGGTCTGTCGCCCTCCGAGCGGGTGATCGTCGCAGACGTGATCCGCTCGCTCCCATCCGACATCACCATCGTGCTGATCGAGCACGACATGGACCTTGTCCTATCGCTCGTCGATTGGGTCACCTGCCTGAACAACGGCCGCTTCCTGGCCGAGGGCGCGCCCGCGGACATCCGAGCCAACACCGACATCCAGGACGTCTATCTCGGACGGGCTCGCCACCATGCTTGAGGTCCGCGACATCCATAGCTTCTACGGCGATGCGCATGTGCTGCACGGCGCATCGGTGACCGTTCAGGACGGCGAAGTTGTCGCCCTCCTCGGTCGTAATGGCATGGGCAAGACGAGCCTCATACGCTCGATCATGGGGTTGAGTACGCCGCAGGTTCGGAAGGGCAACGTCACCTGGCGCGGCGAGACCCTGACGGGTCTGAAGCCGCACGAGATCGCCAAGCGGAAGATCGCCCTCGTTCCGCAAGGGCGGCGCCTCTTTTCGTCGCTCACCGTGACCGAGCACCTGACGATGCTGAAGCCCGCCAGCGCGAAGCATGGCTGGACCGTGGAACGCGCCTTTGGCCTGTTTCCCCGGCTGGCCGAGCGCAGGGCAAACCGCGGAAACGAGTTGTCGGGCGGCGAACGGCAGATGCTTGCGGTCGCCCGCGCGCTGATGATCGATCCCGAACTCGTGCTGATGGACGAGCCCTCGGAGGGCCTCGCCCCGGTGATGGTGCAGCATCTGGAGAAGATTATCGCGGAGCTGAAGAAGGAAGGCCTGGCGATCCTCCTGGTGGAACAGAACCTGTACAGCGCATTAGCCGTCGCCGACCGGGTTTATGTGCTGGAAACCGGCAAGGTCGTGTTCGAGGCGGAGGCGGCGTCGATCGAACAGCAGCCTGAGGCGCTCACTCGCTTCCTTGGGGTGCATTGAGAAAAGCCCGCCGTTCCGGGTGAAAGCGGCTGCGATGCGAGCGGCCAGGTAAGGGAGCCTTCATGGCCGAGGATATCGGCGCCAGCATCCGCCGGCGCGTCGACTACACGCCGATCCACAAGCGCGCGCCGCTGAAGCTCCCCGGCGAGGCCCGCGTCGCGGTCTGGACGATCGTCAACGTCGAGAACTGGAGCCCGAACGGCCCCATGCCGCGCGCGGTGCTGCCGCCCCCCATGGGGCAGCCGCTCCTGCCGGATGTTCCGAACTGGGCCTGGCACGAATACGGAATGCGCGTCGGCTTCTGGCGTTTCTTGGAGACGCTGTCCTCGCGCGGGCTCCGGGCGTCCTTCGCCGTTAACGGCACTGCCTGCGAGGTCTACCGGGAGGCGTGCGAGGCGGCCCGCGACGCCGGCTGGGACTTCATGGGGCACGGCTTCATCCAGCGCCCGATGCATCGGGTGGAGGACCAGAAGGCCGCGATCGCCGATACCGTCGCCGCAATTCGTGAGTGCACCGGCAGGCCGCCGCGCGGCTGGGAGAGCCCGGGCCTGACCGAGACGGACGAAACCCTCGACCTCCTGGCCGAGGCAGGGATCGAATATGTCGCCGACTGGGTACTGGACGACCAGCCTGTGCCGCTTCAGACCCGCGCGGGCGAGATCGTGTCGGTGCCCTACACCGTCGAGATCAACGACGTGGTTATCTCGGCCGTGCAGCAGCAGCCGTCCGACGAAATCCTGCGACGCGGCCGCGACCAGTTCGACCGCCTCTATCTCGAGGGCGCGAAGACGCCGCGCGTGATGGCGATCTCGATCCACCCCTATCTCACGGGCGTGCCGCACCGGATCAAGTACCTGGAACAACTCTATGACTACATTCTCGGACACGAGGGTGTCGTCATGTGGACGGGAGCGGAGATCCTGGACTGGTACCGTTCGCAGGTACCGGCAAAGGGATGACAAGCGCCCCGGGACACTCGGTGCTCGAGGGCTGGCAGCTTTTCCACGTTGCGCGGCGCCCGCATCACGATACCAGGCACGGGAAGATCACCGGCCGCGGCCGGTCGTCGAAGTGAGAACAGGGAGAGCGGCTTGAAAGCTGCGGTTGTCACTGGATCCGGACTCGTCGTGCAGGACGCGCCGGAGCCCAAGCCGAAACCGAACGAAATTCTCGTCAGGGTGAAGGCCGCCTCGCTGAACCGGGCGGATCTCGCGGTGGCGTCGGGCCATGCGCATGGCGCGATCGGTGGCCCGGGCACCATTCCGGGCCTCGAATGGGCGGGCGAGATCGTCGAGGCTGGCGCGGAGGTGCGGGGCTTCAAGGTGGGTGACCGCGTCATGTGCTCGGGCTCGGGCGGCTACGCGGAATATGCCGCGACCGATTTCGGCCGCTGCTCGCCGGTGCCGGCTGGCATGTCCTTCGAGACCGCGACGACGCTGCCGATGGCGCTCCAGACCATGCACGACGCCGTGGTGACGAACGGCCGCCTCCAGCCGGGCGAAACCATCATGGTCCAGGGCGCGAGCTCCGGCGTCGGGCTCATGGCGCTCCAGATCGCCAGGCGGCGAGGCGCCTCGATCGTGATCGGCACCTCGACCAACGCGGACCGGCGGGCACGGCTGGCCGAGTTCGGGGCGACCCACACGCTCGACACGAGCGATCCCGCTTGGCCGGACCGGGTGCTGGAGATCACTGGCGGCAAGGGCGTCAATGTCATCATCGACCAGGTCTCGGCCTCGGTCGCGAACGGCAACATGCGGGCCGCGGCCGTGCTCGGCCGCGTCGTCAATGTCGGCCGGCTCGGCGGCGCCACGGGCGAGTTCGACTACGACCTGCATGCCCTGAAGCGCATCAGCTATATCGGCGTCACCTTCCGGACCCGCTCGGTCGAGGAAGTCCGCGAGATCAACCGCAAGATGCGCGAGGACCTGTGGGATGCGGTCGGGAAAGGCGAGCTGCGGTTGCCCGTCGACCGCTCCTTCCGGCTCGACGATGTTAAGGATGCCCTCGCCCACATGAAGTCGAACGGGCATTTCGGGAAGGTGTTGCTCGTCCCGTAGAGACAGACCGGCTGGGTGCCCATCCGGGGTCCAGCCGTCGCCAGCGGGCAGCGCCGAGACGCTCATGGGGCGGAGGCATCGGGGCGCCGGGACGGCTCGCGCCCGTCAAGCGCCGGGCCGGGAGGTGCTCGTGCGAGGAGCCATTGCGGCTGCCCTTCGGCTCCTTCCCGGGCTGGCGCTCTAGGGGCGCCACATAAGGCCGGCACGACCGATCCGCTTGGAATGCGAGGCAGAGATGCAGCTCAACGTCAACGGTGCCGACCGCCAGGTCGCGGACGATCCCGATGTCCCGCTCCTGGCTGTCCTGCGCAACGAGCTGGGCCTCACCTCGCCACGCTTCGGCTGCGGCCACGAGCGCTGCGGCGCCTGCATGGTTCTGCTGGACGGCGTCCCCGCCTATTCCTGCACGCTGCCCGTCTCGGCCGTCGGGCGCCGGGCGGTGACGACCGTCGAAGGGCTCGGCAACGAAGCCGCGCCTCATCCGATCCAGGCCGCGCTCCTCGAGGAACAGGCCGGCCAGTGCGGCTATTGCCTGTCCGGCATCCAGATCTCGGCCGCGGCCCTGCTGGCGCGGACGGCGTCGCCCTCACGCGAGGAGATCAAGGCTGCGCTCGAACCGAATCTCTGCCGCTGCGGTATCCATGTCCGGGCAATCCGTGCGGTCGAGCGCGCAGCCGCCATGCTGCGCGAGGGCGATGCACGATGATCCGGAACGCGCTGCCGCAGAGCCTCGTCGACAATCCGCGGCTCGATCAGTGGCTCGCCTTCGAGCCGGACCGCACCGTCACGCTGAAGACCGGGAAGGTCGAGATCGGCCAGGGCATCCTCACGGCGCTACGCCAGATTGCGGCTGAGGAACTCGACCTAGAGCCGCGCCAGATCAAGGTCGTATCCGGCGATACCGAACTTTCGCCGGCCGAGGGCTTCACGGCGGGGTCGCTATCGGTGGAGATCGGCGGCGGCGCGATCCGCCTCGTCTGCGCGGAGGTGCATGCGCGCCTGCTGGAGAGCGCCGCGTCCCGGCTCGGGACCGAACCGGAGGAGCTCGCGGTCGAAGCGGGGGAGATCCGGCGGGCCGGACAGCCGACGGGGCTCGATTACTGGTCGCTCGCTGGGTCGATCGACCTCACCGCGACCGCGACCGGCTCCGTCCCGACGAAGCGCCCGGCCGAATACAGCGTGGTCGGAAGGAGCGAACGCCGGCTCGACCTACCGGCCAAGGTGTTCAGCGGCGGCTTCATCCACGACCTGGCACCGCCGGGGATGCTTCACGCCCGCATCGTGCACCGGCCCTGGCCGGGTGCACGGCTCGCGAGCCCGGAGGAGGTACTGGCCAAGGTGGCCGGACCGGGGGTCGAGGTCGTGCGCGACGGCGATTATCTCGCCTTCGTGTCGCCCGACGAGACGGCCTGCGCGGCGGCGCTCGGGCGCGCCTGGCAGCGTCTCGAATGGTCCGGCGGCGAGCCGCTCCGGCCCGAGCAGCAGGAGGCATCGTGGCTGCTGTCGCAGCCGACGATCGACCGCCAGATCGGCCCCGCCAACCGGCCCGAGCCGGGAGCCGCCTTCCGGCTCGGCGCCCGCTATTCGCGGCCCTATCTGGCCCATGCCTCGATCGGCCCGTCCTGCGCGCTCGCGCTCTTCCGGGACGGACGCATGGACGTCTGGAGCCATAGCCAGGGCGTCGGCCCGCTCGGCGCCTCCATCGCCCGCGTGCTCGGCCTCCCGCCAGGCAGCGTCGCCGTGCACCACGTCCAGGGCGCCGGCTGCTATGGCCATAACGGCGCCGACGACGTGGCGCTCGACGCCGCGCTGGTCGCGGTCCGGAAGCCCGGCACCCCGATCCGCGTCCTCTGGATGCGCGAGGACGAGCTTTCTGCCTCCCCCTTCGGAGCCGCGATGGTGGTCGAGGTGGATGCCGGGTGCGATGAAACCGGCCGCGTCCTCGACTGGACGCTGACCGTCACCAGCCCCACCCATGTCAGTCGTCCCGGAGCCGGCGGCGAGGTTCACCTGCTGTCGGCCGAGGCACTCGGGCATCCCTGGCCGCGATCGCCGGGCAAGGACCTCCCGGACGAGCGGGGGGGCGGCGCCACCCGCAACTCGCTGGCGCTCTACGACCTGCCGCCGCAGCGCATCGTCCATCGACTCGTTCCCAGGCCGCCCGTCCGCACCTCGGCCCTGCGCGGACTCGGCACGCTCGCGAACGTCTTCGCGATCGAGAGCACGATCGACGAGATCGCCATGCGGGCCGGCCGCGATCCGGTGGCGTACCGGCTATCGATGATGAGCGACCCGCGCGGGCGGCGCGTAATCGAGCGCGCAGCCGAGATGGCGGGCTGGCAGCCCGGCCAGGAAGGCGGGGCGGGATCCGGCCGCGGCATCGCCTTCAGCCGCTACAAGAACCACGCCGCCTACGCGGCGATCGTGGCGGAGGTCGAGGTGGAGGAGGAACTCCGCGTCACCCGCCTCTGGGCTGCCGTGGATGCCGGGCTCGTCATCAACCCGGACGGCGCGATCAACCAGATCGAGGGCGGCATCATCCAGGCTGTGAGTTGGGCGACGAAGGAGCAGGTCCGGCTCGAGGAGGGAACGGTCGCGACTTCGACCTGGGACACCTATCGAATCCTGCGCTTCAGCGAGGTGCCGGACGTGGAGGTCTCGCTTGTCGGCGATCCGAACGACCCGCCGCTCGGTCTCGGGGAGGTCTCGCTCGGCCCGACCGCAGCCTCGATCGGCAACGCGCTCGCGCATGCCTTGGGCCTCCGCGTGCGCGACCTCCCTCTCACGCGCGATCGCCTGATGGCCGCGATGGAAGCGGGCTGAGGCTAGGCTGCTGGGAGAGCCGGCCTCTCACAGAATGCCGGGCGGGCGCAGCCCTCGGGAGCGCCCTGGGCGCTCAGAGCCCCAGGAGCAGCTTCGCGTTGCCACCGCAGATCGCCGCAAACTGGCATTCGTCCAGCTTTGCGGACACGATGTGCCCGACCGGGTCGTACTCACCCATGTCGAAGGGATAATCGGTGCCCATCAGGACGTAATCGGCGCCCCAGGTTGCGACCAGGTTTTCGAGCTGCCCGGGTGTGAACACGACCGTGTCGAAGTAGATCTTCTTCAGGTAGCTCGTCGGCGGATTCGGCAGGTCGGCGTGGCAATCGGAGCGCGCTCCCCAGGCGTGATCGATGCGCCCCCAGTAGGCGCCAAGATAGCCGCCGCCATGCACGGCGAGGATCTTCAGGTTCGGATGCCGCTCCAGCACGCCGTCGAAAATCAGGTAATGCAGCGCGAGCGTCGTCTCGAGCGGGTTGCCGATGACGTTGTTGAAGTAGAAGCGCTCGAACCGATTGCCTTCCGTGAACCCGTTGGGGTGGATGACGACCAGCGCACCGAGCTCTTCCGCCTTGGCCCAGAAGGGTGCGAAGGCGGGATCGGAAAGCTCGCGGCCTTCGACGTTGGTGAGCACCTGCACGCCCTTGAGCCCGAACTCCTTCAGCGCCCGCTCCAGCTCGCGAGCAGCCTCCTGCCCGTCTTGCATGGGCACCGTGCCGAGCGCGACGTACCGGTCGGGGGCGCGGGCAACGAACTCCGCCATGCCCTCGTTGACCATCTGCGCCGCCTTCACGCCGATCTCGACCGGCGCCGCATAGTAGCACTGCGGTGGCGGCGGCATGACGACCTGGATGTCGATGCCCATCGCATCGAGGTTTCTCAGGCGCTCGTCGAAGCCCGCCGGCGTGATGCGGGTCTTCAGGTCGCCTTCCTGCTTGGCGCTGACCGCGCGGCTGTGATCCGACTGCCAGCGCGCGAGCGGCGTCGCCCCGGGATCCACATGCGGCGCCATGAACTGGCCCGCGGCAGGCACAGCGACATGGGCGTGGATGTCGATTGTCGGCCCTTTCGGGCGATGGGACCGCCCCGGCTTAGGATGGCTGCGCGCCGCCGTCGGATCGTAATTGTTCCAGATTTCCGCCATTACAACTCCTGGGAACTTGGCTGAAGTAGTCGGGGCCTGCGGCCAGGGAGAAGTCGTCGAGACGCCGCGCGATGATCTCTTCGTTGCCCGAAGTGAGGCGAGCGGCAGGTAGATACGGCCGCGCCGGTATTGATGATTGCCATCAGGCTGGCAAGTCTCGCTGCCAGCGCGGGACTGTCGAACACCGGCATCCCCTCTGACTCGCCTCCCGAGAGGCCTCTTTCCTGAAGGTAGGGTCCGTCAACCGAACCCGATCGAACAGCTCTTCGCCAAGCTCAAGCATCTAATAAGACGCGCGGAGCCGCGCACCGTCGAGGCGCCCGGGCGAAAGGTCGGACACCTCCTCGACGCATTCTCGCCAACCGAATGCGCCAACTACCTCAGAAGCTCAGGATACGCTGCCGTCTAATCACAGCATGCTCTAGGCGGAGTGCCGCTTCAGAAAGGCCGCGATCTCGTCGGCAACACGGTCCGGAACCTCGGTCAAGATGCCGTTCTTCATCCCGTCAATGATGACGAGTTCGGAGCTGGGGAGCATCGCGGCGGTCGCCCTGGCGGTGTGACCCGACGCGCCCCGGGCGAACTCGCCCGTTATGACCAGCGTTGGAGCCTGGATGTGCGCGAGCCACGGCGCGATCTCGGTTCGCGTGTAGAGCTCGTACGTGCGGATGAAGACGTCCTCGTTGATGCTGGTGACATGAGCGAGCCGGTCTTGCAAGGCACGCGGGTGCGTCCTGACAAACTCGTCCGTGTACCAGAAAGCGACGAGCTTCCCCATCGTCTGGGCGACGCCTTGCGACCTGAGCGTCTCGATCAATTGGCGGCCGGCTTTCTCCTCGGCTTCGCTCCGGCCTGGCGGCCGAGGCCAACAACCAGATCGGACGCACGCTCCCGATGCTTGAGGCCGTCCGCGAGGGGCTCAGCAAGGCTGTCTCAGCGGGCTTCGGAGAGAAGGACTGGTCGATCATGGCCGGGATGACACTTCGCGGCGGCCTGAGCACCACCGAGTTCAACCAGCGCTGAGCACTGGCCGCGAGCTCTGCTCGAGCGTCAACATCGACTGGAAAGCGATCATGGTCGCGACTTTGAACGGTTTTACCCAGCAGCTGGTGCCGGTGAATGGCATCAAGATCAACGCCGTCACCGGGGACTCAGGCCCGCCGATCCTTCTTCTTCACGGCTGGCCGGAAACATGGTGGGAATGGCACCATGTGATGCCGCTGCTGGCTGCGCGTTTCAGCAGCGGCACGAACAGGTATCCGCATCAGTTTGAGTTGCTTCCACGGGAACGACTGAGCCGTATGCCATCAGCACGAACATCTCGTCCGGCGGCATCCGGATGTTCAACCAGGACGTCATCGGCCTTTACGGGCGCGTGCCGTAGACACCAAGGTCGTGTTGCTGCGGCCCGACCAGCACGTCGCGCCGCTGGAGACCTTCGCGACAGCGCCCGGTGAGCAGGGACAGCTGGACGAGACACGTCTGCTCTAATTTAAGCATCACTCGAAGCCGAACAGGTAGCTCTCCGCCAGCGTCGGTCAATTGAGGCTAGTCGGCCCTCCCATGAGCGCTCCTGCCGAGGTTACGCGTTGGGTCGAAACCGGCCTCAGTGCGACCGCGTCGCTGAGGTCCGCTTTCGGGCAAGGACTTCATGTCCGGTTCTGGCGGATACCGTTGAAGAAGTCGGTTCTGGGCTGCTGACCGGCCCGGGCGTTGGCTCCGGAGAGTAGGCAGGCCTGAGCCTCACGCCAGGGCCGGCGTGGGCATCGGGACCAGCTTGGCGAGCTTGCGGAGGTTCTGGGCCGTGGCGGCGAGGTGGAACTCGTCTCTGGCGCCGTTCGGACCTCTGAGGCGGAGCCGGTCGAGCTTCAGGATGCGTTTGAGGTGGGCGAAGAGCATCTCAACCTTCTTCCTCTGCCGCCGCGAGGTGACGTACTCCTCGGTCAGCGCGAGGTCCCGGGCCATGTCGCGGGCACCCTCGTGGATGGAACGCAGGATCTTGCGGGCGGGTGCGTTGGGCGTGCACCGCGGCTTCAGCTCGCAAGGGTCACAGTCGAACTTGCTGGCGTGATAGCGCATGAGCCCATTCTCATCGACGAGCGGGCGCTCGGTTCGATAGACCTTCTGGCGCTGCCGGAGCGGCTTTCCAGCCGGGCAGGTATAACGGTCGTTGGCGTGGTCGTAGGCGAAGTCGGACCGGCTGAACGTGCCGTCGCGGCGCTCGCTCTTGTCGAAGACGGGAATGTGCGGCTCGATCCCACGCTCGTGGACCAGCCAGGCGAGGTTCTCGGCCGAGCCATAGGCGCTGTCGGCGGCGAGCCGGGCGGGCCAGAGGCCGAAGCGGTCCTGCGTCCGGGCGATCATAGTGCGGGCCGATCCGACCTCGGCCTGCCGGATGGCGCGGCTCGCCTCGACGTCAATGATGACGGCGTGGTCGAGATCGATCAGGTAGTTGGTCGCGTAGGCGAAGAAGGCATGCCCCTTCAGGGCGCCCGTCCATTGTGCCGCCGGATCGGAACGGGAGACGAACTTCGGCGTGACCTTGCTCGCTGCGCCCCAAGCGGCTTCATCAAGCGTATCGAGGTACTCGCGCACCGACCGGCGCGTCCGGGCGAGTTCGTCCCGATCGACAGTCTCCGACCCTCCTGCGGAGCGCTGCCGGTTGGCGTCGGCCCGGATCAGGCTCGCGTCGACCGCAAAGCCCTCGCCGCCGACGAGCCCTTCGTCGATGCAGCGGCGGACGGTTGTCTCGAACAGCTCGCGCAGGAGATCGCTATCGCGGAAGCGGCCGTGCCGGTTCTTCGAGAAGGTCGAGTGGTCCGGGACCGCTCCCTCGAGCCCGAGCCGGCAGAACCACCGATACGCGAGGTTCAGGTGGACCTCGTCGCAGAGCCTGCGCTCGGACCGGATGCCGAAGCAGTAGCCGATGATCAGCATCCGGATCATCAGTTCGGGATCGATCGAGGGCCGCCCCATCTCGCTGTAGAACGGCTGCAGATGCGCCCGCAGACCTGATAGATCGACGACCCGGTCGATCGCGCGCAGGAGGTGGCCGGCCGGGACATGCCGCTCCAGGCTGAACTCGTAGAACAGCGCTTCCTGCGCAACCCGCCGTTCGCCCATCATCCCGCCGCCCTCCATCCGAGAACGACTGAATCAGGACTTCACACCCGCAGCAACGCCGACTTCTTCAACGGTATCGGCGCGGAGCCGAACGATTTCACTTACAATTGGCCTGCAGTTACGGTCGAGGTTTCGCAAATCCAGAACCTAGTAGGGTCAGAAATGCACGCGTGATCTCGTCCGGGGTGTTCGGCCCCGTCTCTCGATACCAGAGCGGGATCCAGTTGACGGCCCCGAGCGCGAACAGAGTCGCAAGCTTGGGGTCGCATTCGACAATGCTCCCGTCCGCCACCCCCTCCCGGATAAGGTCCGCCGTCGCCGCACTGATCCGCGCCCGCCTTGCGACGACCTCGTCGCGCTGACCAGGCGCGAGCGAATCAACGTCCGTCAGGACAGGACAGGTGCCGAAATCCCCGAAGATCCCCCGCATGTAGCGGTCGAGGTAAGTCGCCAACCTCTCGAACCCGCTTCCTCCTTGTGCCTGAGCAAGGGCGAGCCCAGCCTCGCCATGGTCCATGGCAAGCTGATGGCAGCGATATAATACCTCCTGCTTGCTCCTGAAGTACTGATAGAGCGTCGGCTTCGATACGCCGAGGGCGGCAGCAACATCGTCCATTGACGTATTCGCAAATCCTCGCCGATTGAACGCCTGTGCGGCCACGCGAAGAACGGCATCTTGCTTTCTTCTTCGCTGATCGGCGCGGTCGAATGCGCTTCGGGCATCCCGTGCTGTTTGGGTCGTCTCGTCAGACACTCTGAGCCTCAAGCAGTTCCGGTGCAGGCCCTGAAAGGAGCAGCCGCGGAGAGGGTTGCTTCTGACTCTACCGGCGGCTAACCTGACGGGGAAGAAAAGATGACCTACTCGAGAGTAGGCAGGCAGGAAACGATGTCCCTCGCGCAGGCGCTCGTGTCGATATCCCGGCTCCAGCCGGAGCGCCCAGCCGTGACCGAAGGCGATCGGACCTGGTCCTATGACGCCTTCACCAAACGGGTCTGCACCCTCGCGGGCGGGCTGCAGCGGTCGGGGCTCCGACCCGGCGATCGCGTCGTGCTGTGGATGGAGAACTGTTCGGAGTTTCTGGAGGTCCTCTACGCCTGCTGGGCGGCCGGCCTCTGTGCCGTCCCGACGAACGCCAAGCTGCACGAGCGGGAAGTCGAACACATCGCGGGCGATTGCGGTGCGCGGATCCTCTTCACGACGCAGGGGCTTGCCGAAGGCGGAGCTTCTCTCAGCCTGGGCTCGTCCTGCCGCGTGATCTGCGCCGGCACGGAAGACCATGCAAGGCTGCTGAAGGGCGAGCCGATCGCGCCCGTCGAGGTCGGACAGGACGACCTCGCCTGGATCTTCTACACGAGCGGAACGACGGGGCGTCCCAAGGGCGCGATGCTGAGCCATCGCAACCTGCTCGCCATGAGCCTGCGCTACCTCGCGGATATCGACACGCTCACGCCCGCCGACGTGAAGCTTCACACCGCGCCGCTGTCGCACGCATCGGGCCTCTACAGCCTCCCCTTCTTCCTGAAGGGAGCCCAGAACGTGGTGCTACCCGGCTTCGATGTCGAAGCGATCGCCGACATGCTCACCAAGTACGACAAGATGACGATGTTCGCGGCGCCGACCATGCTGACCCGCCTCGTGAACAGCCCTGTCGTCGCCGGTATCGACCCGTCGCGGATCCGGACCATCTATTATGGCGGCGGGCCGATGTATGTCGCGGATCTGGAAAGGGCGGTCGAGATCTTCGGGCCGCGCCTGTACCAGATCTACGGACAGGGCGAATCCCCGATGACGATCACCGGCCTCGACCAGGCCGGGCATGTGTCGAAAGAGGGCCCCCCGCTTCAGCAGCGCCTTGCCTCCTGTGGCTTGCCGAGAACCGGCGTACGGGTGCGCGTGGTCGACGAGGACGATCGCGAACTGCCTCCCGGCGAGGTGGGCGAGGTCATCACCCAGAGCGACTGCATGATGTCAGGCTATTGGGGGAATCCCGAGGCATCCGCGGCGGCTCTGCGGGGCGGCTGGCTTCATACGGGCGATCTCGGCAGCCTCGACGAGCGGGGCTACCTGACACTCCGCGACCGCTCGAAGGACATGATCATCAGCGGGGGAACGAACATCTACCCGCGCGAGATCGAGGAAGTGCTGCTGCGCCATGCCGGCCTCCTCGAGGCATCCGTCGTAGGCCGGCCGCATCCGGATTGGGGCGAGGAGGTCGTTGCCTTCGTCGTTGCAAGAGACGGCGTCACCGTCACCGAGAGCGAGCTCGATCAGCTCTGCCTCGACAACATCGCGCGCTTCAAGCGGCCGAAGCATTATCGCTTCATCGATCGGCTGCCGAAGAACAACTACGGCAAGGTCCTCAAGACCGATCTGCGCCAGCGTCTCGCGCAGGAGAGCACGCCATGAGAGACGTCCTGATCGCCGGGATCGGTTCCACGACCTTCGGCAAGCATCCCGACAGCGAGATCCAGGCGCTTGCCGTGCGCGCCGCCAATGCCGCGATCCTCGAAAGCGGGCTCGATCGCGGCGAGATCGAAGCGCTCTATCTCGGCAATTTCGTCTCCGGACCGCTGACTGGTCAGGAGGTTCTGGCCGGGCTCGTGGCGGACGGGCTCGGGCTCGGCCAGATCCCCTGCACCAAGGTCGAAGGCGCCTGTGCGTCAGGCGGCATCGCGTTCCGGCACGCCTATCTGGCCGTCGCCTCCGGGCTCTGCGACGCGGCCCTGGCCGTAGGGGTCGAGAAGATGACCCATGCGGACACGGCGACGACCACCGCGGCGCTGAACTGCGCCATGGACAACCGGAGCGACGGGGTCAGCGGACTGACCTTTCCCGGCCTGTTCGGCCTCGCTTGGCACATCCATGCCGAGCGCTACGGCACGACGCGGGAACAGGTTTCGGCGGTCGTGACGAAGAACAAGGCCAACGGCCTGCTCAACCCCCTCGCGCAGATGGGCGCGACCATCGGGGCGGATCAGATCGCGCAATCGCCGCTGATTTGCGACCCGCTGCGGCTCTTCGATTGCTGCCCGACCAGCGACGGTGCCGCCGCTGTGCTGCTCGTGGCAGGCGACCGCCGCGGCGCGATCGCCGCGCCTCCCGTCAGGGTCAGGGCCTCCGCCCAGACACGGGGCAGCGCGCGGATCGCCGGCCACGCGGATCTCTGCACGTTCGATGCCACCGTCGCGGCCGCGCAGGAGGCGTATCGGCAGGCCGGCCTCACGGCCTCCGATGTCGACTTCGTCGAGCTGCACGACTGCTTCTCGGTCGCGGAGATCCTGGACAGCGAGGATCTCGGCCTCATTCCGCGCGGACATGGGGCTGCCTATGCCGCGGAGGGCCGGACGCGGGTCGGCGGCGACCGTCCGATCAACCCGAGCGGCGGCCTCCTATCGAAGGGCCACCCGGTCGGGGCCACCGGCATCGGGCAGATCTACGAAAGCGTCCTGCAGCTCCGTGGCACCCACCCGAACCAAGTCCGCGACGCCCGTATCGGCCTCACGCACAATCTCGGCGGTACCGGCGTGGCCTGCACCGTGAACATCCTGGAGCGGCTGGATGCCTGAGGCACCCATCGAGTTCGAAGGGCTCCGCTGCCGGGCCTGCGGGACGCTCGACCCCGGGCCGCGCGAGCTCTGCGCGGCCTGCCATTCGGCGGAGCTCGATCCCTGCAAGGTCGCGGGGAGCGGCTCGCTGGTCTCGTGGACCACGATCCGCCGTGCTCCGACGCGCTTCAAGGGGCAGGCGCCCTACACGATCGCGGTCGTGGATCTCGACGCGGGAGTGCGGGTCACGGGTCGCCTGCGCGGCGACCTCGAGAGGCTGAAGGTCGGGTCGCCGGTCGCGGCGGTGGCGCTGGAGAGCGGCGCCTACATGTTCGAGGAGACAAGAGTTTGAGCGACATTCAGTACGAGCAGCACGGGCCGGTCGCGCTGATCCGGATCAACCGTGCCGAGCGGATGAACTCGCTCGACTTCGCGGCAAACGACGCGCTCGTCGACGCCTGGCGCCGCTTCGATGCCGACGACGCCGCGCGCGTGGCCGTGATAACGGGTGCCGGCGACAAGGCGTTCTGCGCCGGCGCCGACCTGAAGACCTACACGATCGACTTCGCGAACCGCCCTGCCCCCGAGTTCCGCCAGCGCTATACGGACGGGCCCGGCTTCGGCGGCATCACCCGCAACTTCGACATTGGCAAGCCGATCGTCGCGGCCGTGAACGGCTTTGCGATCTCCGGCGGCTTCGAGCTCGCGCTCGCCTGCGACATCCGCTTCTGCTCGCCGAACGCCGAGTTCGCCCTTCAGGACGTGAAGTGGGGCTTCCACGCCTGCGATGGCGGCCTCATTCGCCTGCCGCAGATCGTGGGCCTCGGCCATGCGATGGAGATCGTGCTGTCCGGCGACCGCGTCGACGCCGAGCACGCTTATCGCATCGGTCTCGTGAACCGGATCCACCCAGCCGACCAGTTGCTCGAGAAGAGCATGGACTACGCAGCGCGCCTCGCCAGCCGGGCGCCGCTGCCTCAACGCTTCGCAAAGGACGTCATGCGGCGCTCGGTCGGCATGGCGCTTGATGAGGCCCTTCGGCTCGAATCCCGATCCTTCTACGATCTCGGCGGAACAGAGGACATCCGCGAAGGAACGACGGCGTTCCGCGAGAAGCGGGACGCGCAGTTCAAGGGCCGCTGACAATCACACATACAACGAACAACGGGAGGGAATAGGATGGTTCGCAGCACTTGCAAGGTCGCGCTTGCCGTCGCGGCATTCGCCGTGGCCGGCTCGGCCCTGGCGCAGGAGACGGTGAAGGTCGGGGTGGTCGAAGGCCTGAGCGGCCCGCCGGCCATCACCGATTTCGGCGATTCCTATCTTCAGGGCCTCAAGGCGGCCCTGAAGGATTATCAGGCTAAGGGCGGCAAGACGAAGATCGAGCTCGTGGTCTACGACGACGAGGCGAACCCCCAGCGCGCAGTCTCGGTCGTCCAGCGTCTCGTGCAGAACGACCGCGTGCCGATCGTGGTCGGTACCGTCAGCAGCGGAAACGTCCTCGCCTTCGCGCCGATCCTGCAGCGTGCCGGCGTCCCGCTTGTCGCCGGCCCGTCTATCGCCACCAACATCACGACGCAGTTCATCGACCAGAAGCCCAGCTTCATCTTCCGGTGCTCGATGGTGGAAAAATTCCAGATCGAGGCGATCCTCGACTGGGGGGTGAAGAAGTTCGGCAAGATCGGGCTCGTTCACTCGACCACCGGCTACGGCAGCGTTTCCGCGAAGGAGATCGAGGCCGGTCTCAAGGCGCGCGGCAAGGAGCTCGTCGCGATCGAGGCGGCGGCGCCCGGCGTCAACGACCTCACCCCGCAGATGATCAAGATGCGCGATGCCGGCGCCGAGCTCGTTCTCAACTTCCACGAGTCCTTCGAGCTCGTCTATCGCCCGATGGCGCGGCTGAACTACCGGCCGGTCATCGCCGGCAACTGGGGCCTCTCCTCGCTCAAGGTGGAGCAGATCGTCGGACGTGAGGCTATCGAGGGCACCGTGATGGGCCAGGCACTCGATCTTGCCGATCCGAAAGCCAAGGCCTTCGACGAGCGCATGCGCAAGGAATACGGTGCCGACTACCGCTGGCCCGTTCTCGTGGCCCTCGGCTACGATGCCGGCCAGATCGTCTTCAAGGCCGTCGACAAGGTCGGCAAGAGCGACCCGAAAGCCATCCGCGACGCGCTCGAAACCATCGACGGCATCGAGGCGATCTCGGCGACGCCCTCCAAGCCCTACTCCCCCACAGATCACGAGTGTCTCGACAAGGAGCACGTCTTCCTGGGTGTGTGGAAGGGCGGCCAGGTCGTCCGGCTCGAGCCCTAAGCGACCCGCTCAGCCCCCTCACCGAGCCGGCCTGCCATGTCATTGACCAACGCTCTTCAGTTGCTCGTAAGCGGCGTCGCCATGGGCGCGATCTACACGCTCACGGCGAAGGGGCTGTTCATCGCGCACTTGGCGACGCACCGGCTCAATTTCGGCCAAGGCGACTTCCTGATGGTGGGCGCTTTCGTGTCGATGGGGCTCATGCTCGCGGGGGTTCCCGCCCCTGTGGTGCTCGTGGCGGTGCTCGTCGCCATGAGCATCCTCGGCTACCTGCTCGAGCGGATCGCCATCCGGCCGCTCGATCGCGGAGGCGACCAGACCGGCGGCTATGCCTGGGTGCTCACGACGGCCGGCGTCGCGCTGATCCTTCAGAACGTCGTCGAGCTGTACTGGGGGAAGTCGGCCCAATATGCGCCACCCATCTTCTCCCAGGCCCGCGACGTCGTCGTCCAGGTCGCGGGAGTGGGGATCTTCGTGGAGGAGATCGCCATCATCGTCGCCGCCTTCGCGATCGTGGCGCTCTTCTACGTCTTCCTGTTCCGCAGCCGCTGGGGCAAGGCGATCTATGCGGTCGCGTTCAATCAGGATGCCGCCGCGCTCCTCGGCGTGAACGTGCGCGCGACCGTGATCCTCGTCTTCGTGCTCGCGGCGCTGCTCGCCGGAATCTCCGGCTTCCTGGTCGGGCCGCTCGTTTCCGTGAACCCCCGTATGGGCCTCGTCTTCACCATCAAGGCGCTCGCGGTCGCGTCGATCGGCGGCTTCGCCAACCCGGTCGGGATTTTGGCCGGCGGCATCCTGTTCGGCGTCGCCGAGGCGTTCTCGAACTACTGGGACAGTGATTTCGGCGATCTCTATCCGCTGATCGCAGTGCTGGCCCTTCTCGCATTCAAGCCGGCCGGGCTGTTCAGCCAGCGCGCCGCGGACGTCCGCTGAGGTGACCGGAGTGGCACGTCTCCTCGGCTACGCGCTCGCCGCGATCCTGATCGCGGTGCTGCCCGGCATCGTTCCCAACACCTTCTACATCCATCTGGGGCAGATCTTCGCCTATACGGCGATCGCGGTGATCGGCCTGAACATCCTGCTCGGCCTATCGGGCCAGATGTCGCTCGGGCATGGCGGCTTCTATGCCCTCGGCTGCTACGGGACCGCGATCCTCGCCACGACCTACGGGCTGCCGCTCTATCTCACGATGGCTGCCGGCCTTCTCCTGACGCTGGTGATGGGCCTCGCGGTCGGAATGATCGCGCTCCGTACGCGCGGGCTTTACCTCGCCATGGCGACACTCGCCTTCGGCTTCATCGTGGAGATTCTCGCCCAGCGCTGGGTCGGGCTGACCGGCGGCACGATGGGCCTGATGGGCGTGCCGCAGCTCGATTTCGGCAATTTCGCCATGGGCCCGACCTACTTTTTCTGGACCGCGGCCGGCCTTCTGCTCCTCGTTCAGATCGGCAGCGACTACCTGTTCGACTCCGCCGCCGGCCGACGGCTCAGAGCCATCAAGGAGAGCGAAGCCTTCGCGCAGACGATCGGGCTGAACGTTCCCGTCTGGCGGACGCTCGTCTTCGCGGCGAGCGCCATGCTGGCCGGCCTCGCGGGCGCGCTTTTCGCCCACCAGGACGGTTTCGTCAGCAGCGATGCGTTCCACATCCGCCTCACGATCGGGCTCCTGATCGCGGCCGTGATCGGCGGCCTCGGCCGGAGCTACGGACCGCTGTTCGGTACCGCGATCCTGCTCGCCCTGACGGAGGTGATCGCCGCCGTGCACGATGTTGGGCAGATCATCTATGGCGGCATCCTGCTCGGTGTCCTTCTCCTGTTCCCCGAGGGCGCGATCGGCCTCGTGCGAAAGCTCTTCGGGCGGGCCGCCCGGAAGGCGGCACCGATGGAGCCTGCCACCACCTTCGCGCTCGAGCCGGATTCCCGCTCGGACCTCGTCGTCGAGGGCCTGTCGAAGAGCTATGCCGGCGTCACCGCGCTCCAGGGCGTCAGCCTCGCCGTCCGGCCCGGCAGCATCACGGCGCTGATCGGACCGAACGGCGCCGGCAAGTCGACTTTCATCAACGTCGTCGCCGGTCTGTACCGCCCGAGCGCCGGCCGGATCGTCATGGGCGGTTGCGACGTGACGTCCCTCGCCGCCCACGAGCGAGCGCAGCTCGGGCTGGTGCGCACCTTCCAGAACCTCCAGCTCATCGGCTCCGTGGATGTGCTCTCCAACGTCATGCTCGGGATGCGCGCTCGTGACGGGGCCGTGGCGGATTTCGGCCGCTGGCTGCTCGGGCGGAAGCACGAGGCCGCCGAGCGTGCCGAGGCGATGGCGATCCTGGAGCTGCTCGGCCTGCGCGCCTATGCCCATCACCGGCCCGCCGACCTGGCCTATGGCCACCGCAAGCTTCTCGAATTGGCCCGGGCGATCGCGCAACGGCCGAAAATCCTTCTCCTCGACGAGCCGGTCGCGGGCCTGAACCCCGTCGAGGCGCGCGGCATCGGCCAGATCGTCCGCCGGCTGCGCGATGCCGGCGTCGCCGTGCTGATCGTCGAGCACAACATGGAATTCGTCATGGATCTCAGTGATTCCGTGACGGTGGTGGACTTCGGCAACCCGATCGCGTCCGGCACCCCTGCCGTGATCCAGCGCGATCCCGCGGTCCTGAAGGCTTATCTGGGGACGGAGGCCGCGGCCGCGTGATCGAGGTCGAGAGCTTGTCGGCTGGCTTCGGGCCGGTCCAGGTGCTGCACGACGTGTCGCTTGCCGCCCCCGCGGGCAAGCTCGTCGCCCTTGTGGGTGCGAACGGGGCCGGAAAGACGACGCTCCTGCGTACCATTTCCGGACTGGTGCGGCCCATTTCCGGCAGCATCAGGTTCGACGGGAAGCCGACGGAAGGCCAGGCGGCGCATGTCCTGGCGCGAAGCGGTCTCGTCCATGTGCCCCAGGGTCGGCAGATCGTGCCGACCCTCACAGTGCGCGAAAACCTCGAGATTGGCGCAGAACGGGTCGGCGGCGTGGCGGCCGAGGATCTGGAGGCCGGGATCGAGCGCGAATTCGAGCGCTTCCCCGTCCTGCGGGCGCGCCAGGGCATTCTCGGGGGCAACCTGTCCGGTGGCGAACAGCAGATGCTCGCCGTGAGCCGCGGCCTGATGATGCGCCCGAAGCTGCTGATGCTGGACGAGCCGTCCCTCGGACTCGCGCCACAGATCGTCAGGCTCATCCTAGACGCGCTTCGCCGCCTCGCCGACGAAGGACTCGCCGTCCTCCTCGTCGAGCAGCTCGCCATGCTGGCACTGGACGTCGCGGACGATGCCTATGTGCTCCAACGCGGCCGCATCGTGATCTCTGGCCCGGCAAGCGAGGTTCGCGGAGATCGCGCAGTGGTCGAGAGCTATCTCACCTGATCAAACGTGTCGAATTTCGTCGAGCGCCTGAGTCGGCGTCGTATCAAGCCGCTGAGGATGGCCAAACGCGTAGTCACGCCCGGCCGGGGATTGGGACTCTCGGGCTCCAGCGCCAAGGGCTTTCGGATACACGCCCGGCGCGCAAGCATCCGTTTCGCTCCCGTCCGCTTTCAGGCAAAAACCTAACGTCCACTTCTGGCGGATATCGTTGAAGAAGTCGGTTTCTGGGCTGCTGACCGCTCGGTGTACCCGCGTGCCGGTCGCCCGCTTGCGGCCGCGGCGCTGGCGCACCGAGAGACCCTCCTCACGGTAGAGGCGCTCGGTCTTCTTGCGGTTCCGGACCAAGCCCTCTCGACGCAGCAGCACGTGCAGGCGTCGGTAGCCGAACCGGCGGCGCTCGCCGGCCAGCGCCCGCAGGCGCTCGCGCAGCGGCGCCTCGGCCGGACGGCAGGATTGGGATCATCGCGCGGTCCGCTCCGATGAGGATGCACGCCCGCCGCTCGCTCATCTCGAACCCTGTTCTGAAATGGGCGACCGCGGCCCGCTTCTAAGCTTGGTGTTCTCGTCCTCCAGCGTCTTGAGGCGCCGGGCTTCAGAGACGTCCAGACCAGCGTACTTGGCCTTCCAGGCATAGAACGTGGCGGTGCTGATACCGTGCCGACGACAGAGGTCGGCGGTGGTCCCGCCCGCCTCCTGCTCGCGCAGAATGGCGATGACCTGCTCGTCCGTGAACCTCGATCGCTTCATCGTCCGGTCCTTCCAGGGTGCCGGACTCTACCCTCAACTGGCGGGAAAAACGGGGGTCAGGTCACTTCTTTTTGCGCTACCAGCCGTGCCCCAACCCTGCGTCCCCGCCCTACGCCGGCTTGCAGGGTCGCCCCCTCAAGGCTCTTTCCGAGAAGCAGGTAGCGGACCTTAAAGCCGGACGTGGCATGGGGATGGCTCTACCCGCCGAGTTGAACGGTTGTCCGCGGCGGAGCTGCGGTACTCGCAGTCCATTATAGGCGTGATAGCATCGCGCTCCTCTTAGTCCACCTTACCCAACTCACGGAGCGTTTCCTCGGCTGTCCGGAAACCCTCGATGCCAGCCGGCAGACCACAATAGATTGTGCATTGGTAGAGCACTTCCTGGATCTCCTGGACAGTGCAACCGTTGTTGATCGCAGACCGAACATGAGCGCGTAGCTCAGTAGGTTTTCCCATAGCCGTCATAACGGCTATCAGTATGAGAGACCGCGTGCTGCGATCGAGGCCAGGTCTCGTCCAGACATCTCCGAAACACGCCTCCTCCGAGAAGATGCGTACCGGCATGTTGAACGCGCTGGTAGTCGCCTCGCGGCGCTCGAAGTACTCGTCCCCGAGCACCTCTCTCATGATAGCCCGCCCAGTCTCACGCCTGCTGGTCAAAGTATCGCTCCCCGCCTCA